>JAUIHC010000064.1 GCA_030432455.1 Phycisphaerae bacterium
CTGATGGACGGCTGGCCGCGGGACACCGCGGCCCGGGATCTCGCCGCCTTCCCCGCGATCGAGCGGGACCTCACGGTGCTCGTGCCCGAGTCGGTGATCTGGCGCGATCTGGAGTCGGCGGTGATCGGTGCGGAACCGCCTCTGCTCGATGCGGTCGATTTCGTCACGGTCTTCCGAGGCGGCCGACTCCCGGCGGACCGCAAGGCGGTGACCCTCCGCATGCGGTTCCGTGCGGGCGACCGCACGCTTCGCCACGAGGAGGTCGATCCGGGCGTGGCCATGGTGACGGCGACGCTGGAGGCGATGGGCGGCGAGATCCGACGATGAGCGATGCCGACCGATCGCCGTTCTCGTCGTGGACGCAGGGGGCGTTCACCGACGCCCTCGCCGCGAAGCGGTCGGTCCCGGGCGGCGGCGCCGCCGCGGGCTCCGCGCTGGCGCACGCGGCGGCGCTCGGCTCGATGGTCATCGCCTTCACCCGCGGCAAGAAGACGTACGCCGAGCACGACGGGGTGCTCGCGGGGATCGAGGACCGGCTGCACACCGCACGCTCCGAGGCCTGGACGCTCGCCGATCTCGACGCCGAGGGGTTCGAGGCGTTGTCGGCACTGTGGCCGCTTCCGCCGGACGACCCCGCTCGGGTGCTGGGATGGGCGACTGCCGTTCGGGCCGCGATCGCGGCACCGCGCGACATCGTCCGTGCCGCCGAACGCGTCTCGACCGATCTGGCCGCCCTCGTCGGCCGCACCAGCACGCTGCTCCGCAGCGACCTCGCCATCGCGGGCCGTTTCGCCTCCCTCGCCGCGGAGGCGGCGGGGTGGAATGTGGACATGAACCTCGAAGCACTGGCCGCCCTGTCCGACGGCGGCGCCGAGGAGGCCGATTCCCTGTCCCGGGAGATCCCCGAGACGATCGCCCGCATTCGGGCGACCGCGGATCGAATCGACGCCGCCTGCCGCGCCGGGGGCCGCGACCGTCTCACCTGATCTCCGCGCGACCATCGTCTGCCGTCCTGCGGTTCCGTTCTCCTGATCCCGCCGAAGGCGCCCCATGCCCGACCCGCGTGACCGTGTGGACATCGACGGACTCCGAACACCGGACGACGCCGACGCGACGCCGCCCGCGGGCGAAGACTCGGCGGCGAAGCGGTTCATCATGATCTGGTTCCGCTGCTGCCACGCGTATGGTCGCCTGACCCGCAACGCCGCCGGCACCCACTACGCCGGGCGATGCCCGAGATGCGCGGCACCGGTGTCGGTCAGGATCGGTCCCGGCGGCACCGACCGCCGGATGTTCGAGGCACGCTGACCGGCGGCACCCGGTACGGTGCGGCGCATGGGTCTCGTCGTCCTCTTCGGCACCGCCGCCCTGGTGATCCTCGTCGCACTCGTGGCGGCGGCGGTGCGCGAGTCGCTCCGGCCGGCGCGACGCTCGACCGGCTGGGCGCTCGGCGTCGGCTGGCCGGTCGATCCCGAGGCGGCGGGATTCCCGTGCGAGCACTGGACGCTCGATCGGCCGGGCGATGTCCGCCTGCCGGTCTGGGACGTGCCCGGGCGCCTCACCGACGGGCCGGTGCTCGTGCTCCTGCACGGATTCGGACGATCCCGCCTGACCTGGGTGCCCTACCTCGACGACTGGACGCGACGCGCGAGCCGCGTGGTCATGATCGATCTCCGCGGCCACGGCGACGCGACGCCGGACGGTGCCGGACTCGGCGATCCCGATGTCGAGGATGTCGCCGCACTGGTCGAGCGGCTCGAGGCCCCCGCCGATCGTCCGGTGGTCGTCATCGGTCGCAGCCTCGGGGCCACGGTCGGCATCCTCGCCGCGGCCGAGTGCCCGCGGATCGACGCCGTGGTCGCGATCGCCCCGTACGAGACGCTGGCGGTGCCGCTGTCCCAGCGCATCCGACTGCGGGGACTCCCCGACCGGCCGGTGACCTGGCTCGCGATCCGGGTGCTCGCCCGGCTGGGACGACGACCGCGTTCGACCCGCGCCGCCGCGGCACGACTGCCGGTGCCGTTGCTGGTCGTGCAGGGCACCGCCGATCCGATCAGCCCCGAGCCCGGGGCCAGAGCCATCGCCGACGCGGCCGCGAACGCCCGCTACGAACTGGTGGACGGTGCCGGCCACGGCGACCACTGGGATCTCGAGCCGGAACGCCTCGATCAGGCGCTGGACGAGTTCCTCGCAGGTGTTCATCGACGGCGGGACGACTCGACGACGCCGGTCGCCTCACATGACTCCAGCAGTCACCCCTGATTCCCCCTTCGCCAGTCTGCGCTCTCGAATCTCCAGAACGCCACAGGGCCCGTCGATCGACGGGCCCTGCGGACGCTGCTTCGGATCAGGCTCACTTCCCGGTCGGGTTCAGGAACCACTGCCGGTAGACGAGGCCGAGGTCGTCGCTGCTGAAGGTCCAGATCGAGGGGCCGACGTGGTTGGCCAGTTCCTCGGGGGTCAGCGTGTCCATGAGATCGGCGGCGAAGTCCAGCTGGTCGGCCTGAGCCGGATCGACCGGCGCGAATTCGTCGAAGGCGCCGGCGCCGAGCATGTCCATCATGCCCTTCATCGCCTCGCGCTGGGCCGCGTACTGCGACACGATGTCGGTCCAGCCCCACCCGACGACGTCGCTCTTGGGAAGCATCGCCACCGCCTCGGTGAACTCGTCGAGACCCGCGAGCGGATGGGCATCGCCGCCATCACCGAGCGAGCGGAGCACCTGCTCGACACCGCGAGGCTGGCCGAGGACGACCCAGTTCCCCGCGACCGCGGCGGCGACGCCGTTCATCTCGTTGCTCCAGATCGTCTCGCCGAGGAAGTCCCGCGGCTCGAGATCCATGCTCGGACCGAACATCGCCAGCAGCGGCTGGACCTTCTTGGGATCGCTCGTCGGGATGACCACCGTGGTCGCGGCGCTGTCCACCTCGATCGGACGATTGACGGTCGAGACGACATGCACCTCGGGGCCCATCGTCGCGAGTCCGCCCTCCATCATCGGACCGAACTGCTCGAGCGACATCTCCATCTCCTCGCCGCCCATCGGCATCGCCATCGCGATCCGCTGGAAGAGCGGCACGATGTTGGCGAAGTCCACACGGATCGTGCCGTAACCGACGGCATCGGCGCCGACCACTGCGGGCGGTGCCTGCCCGACGGGACCGGTGCCCTCGACCAGCGAGAGGAGGCCCTGCTTGCCGTCGGGCATGAGCATCGACGCGGTGAGCACCATGCCCACCTCGCCCGCCTCGGGCACCGACGCGCCGAAGCCGTACGAGCGGATGTCGCCGAAGACCTCGCCGATCATCGGCTTCACGAGCCCGAGCGGCCCCATGAAGAGCGGCGCCAGCAGCTGCTGCAGCGGACCGGTGCGGAGCACGAGATACGCATCTGCGGGACCGAGTTGCTGCGTGGTCTGCTTCCAGTCGTCGGTGCCGGCGAGCTGATCGCCGCCGTCGCCGTCGATGGTGCCGAGCGCGTCGTCGATCGCGAGCAGATCGTTCGCGAAGATCATGCGACCGCCGTCCCGCACCATGTACATGGTGTCGAGGTTCGGCATGAAGTCGTCGGGATTGCCGAACATCATCATGGCGTCGAACTCGCCGCCGAAGTCCTCGTCACCCTCCATCTCCTCCTCGACGATCTGCTCGACGACCACGACCTCGCGACCGCGAACATCCTTGCGATCGGTGCGGACATCGTCACCTTCCTCCATCCGCTCGAGCATGAAGTCGAACATGCGGCCCGCGTCCTCGCCGCCCTTCGCCCACTCGGCGAAGCCCAGCACGAACGCCCGGCTCATGCCCGTCTCCTCGTCGAGATCGGTGTAGATCGCGAGTCCCAGCGATCGGGGCATCGTCGGCTCGCCCTCGAAGCCCTCGTCCGCGAGCTCCTCGGACATCTCGCCGAGCATCTCCTCGAGTTCGCGACCGATCGTCTCCTGAACCGCCTCGGTGTTCCAGAGGCCTCCAAGCGGCGACTCGCTCAGTCGGCTGCAGCTCCCGTCGAGGTCGTCGGCACCGATCACGAGGAAGGCGCCCTCGGGGGCGATGTCGGCGATGCGGAGCGGGCCGTCGGCGTGCAGCGAGGCGGCGAGCGTCGCGGCGACACCGGAGACGAGAACGAGGGGGCGGACGCGCATGTGATGGTTTCCTGCGAAGTGAGGGGAGGAGAGTCGGGGGATCGTGTGGAAGGGACGATTCGGAGTTGGGAATCGGCGAGGTCGGATGTCAGCCGCCGGTGGCGTCGTCGAGAATCGACGGGCCGCCGGCCCGCTGCCGCGACGGCGGCAGGTGATAGATGTGACCGCTGTTGGGGTTGCTGCGGTCGTAGGTGAACGCCTCGCGGTTGCGGACGAAGTCCTTGACGTAGCGGGCGGGAATCGCGAATCCGAGCGCCTCGCCGCCGAGGATGCCCATGTTCGTGATGCCGATCACCTCGCCGCGGGTGTTGAAGAGCGGCCCGCCGCTGTTGCCCGGGTTGATCGGCGTGTCGGTCTGGATGTAGGTCAGCCCGTTGAAGTTGCGCTGCGTGGTGGAGACGACGCCCTGGGTGAGCGTGCGCTCGAGGCCGAGCGGGTTGCCGATCGCGAAGACCGGCTGCCCGATGTCGAGCTTCTCCGGCCCCTGCACCGGCGCGAACTCGAAGTCCCCTCCGTCGGGGTGCATGATCCTGACCAGCGCGAGATCGAGATGGTTGTTCACCGCGACGAGCTCGACATCGTCGATGTCGGTCCGCTTGAGCGTGCCGTCGCCCTGGGCGAACCACACGGTGGCCCGCAGCGCGGTCTCGTTCTGGACGACGTGGGCGTTGGTGATCGCGTGCCCGTCGGGGGAGATGATCACCCCCGAACCGAGACCACTCGGCGTGGAGACCTTGATGACCGCGGGCCCGAGCAGCCGAGCGTGCTCCTTCGGACTGAGCTCGACGGGTTCCAGCGCGATGCGGAACAGCGTGCCGTCGTCCACCACGACCGAGGACGCCCCCGAACCGCCGACGATCTCGTCCACCTGATCGAGGTCGAACCGAACCACGGTCGGACCGACATCCACCCAGACCGATCGATCGTCCCGCTTGACGATCTCGCCCCGGACCTCGCCGCCATCCTTGAGACGAACCACATCGCGCGGATCGTCGACCTCCTCGGCGATCGACGCGGCGGTGGTCGCGGACGTGACGAGGATCGCGATGGCGGCGACGGCCGCGGCTGGAATGGTCATGGAATCGTCCTCCGAAACGGGGCCGGTACTATAGCCCGACCCACTCCAGCCCCTCGACGCGGCCGACCCCCGCGCTTCGGAGCGATCCATGTCCCGGCCCAGATCCCGCTCGTCCCGCCTCGGGCGCCCCGCCCGTTCCACGACGCCGTTCGTGCTCGCGACCATGCTGCTGACCGCCTCCGCCGCCGCTCAGGACGCGGACACCGCCGCCCACTTCGGCTTCGACGGCCTCGACGTGATCCCGGTCGGCCCCAACGCGGGCGCCCTGCTCGCCGACGATGTGGACGGTGACGGACTGACCGACCTCGTCATCGCCAACAACCACAAGAGCCGCCTCGAGATCCTCCGGCAGCGGCCCGACGCCTCGCCCGAGGACATCGTCGCCCCCGCCCGCGTGAACGAGCTTCCCGAGCACTGGCGATTCGAGCGGATCGAGATTCCGATGTCGATCGAGGTGATCGGCATCGACACCGCCGACATCGACGGCGACGGCCTGGTGGATGTGGTCGCCGCGGGTCGGCCCGACACGATCCAGATCATCCGCCAGACCGCGCCGGGCACCTTCGAACCCCTGCGTCGCCACCGGGTGAAGGGTCTCTCGCCGACCCGCGACGGACTGGTGATCGCCGACGTCGCGGAGACCGACGGCCCGCTCGAACTCGTCGGACTCGTGGACGGCCGTCTGCGGATCTGGCCGCTCGGTGCGGACGGTCGGCTGGGCGTCCCCACCGAACTCGCGTCCGGCGACGACCGCATCATCGCGGTGCTGGTCGAGGACTACGACGGCGACGGACTCGACGACATCGCCGGGATCGTCGGCGACTCGGAGGCGCCGGTGCGGATCTGGCTCGCGAGTCGCGAGGACGGTCGAAAGACCTTCGGAGCCGAGCTCCGGTTCGAGGCCCCGCCGCTGATGGAGGCCGCACCGGTGCGTCTGCCCGGCGCGGACGCCGCGATGCTCGCGGTCATCGAACGTCCGACTCGACGCGTGGTCCTGCACGGATTCAGGTCCGAGGGCGGCGACGACGGCGAGCCGTCGTTCGAGGTGCACGGCCTCACCGACCCCGGACAGCGGGATCGGGATCTCGCGATCGCGGATCTCGACGGCGACGGGCTGCCCGAGGTGCTCGCGACCGACCAGGAGCGCAACGCCATCGCGGCATGGTGGCAGACCTCGGGCCGCGGGCTCGGCGGAAGCCGCACGTTCCCGACCTTCGCCCAGCCCGACTCGATCGAGGCGGGCGATCCCGACGGCGACGGCGTCGCGGACGTCTTCGTGCTGAGCGAGGAGGAGGGCGTCGTCGGCCGGGCGACCGTGACCGACGGCACCATCGGATTCCCCGAGCCCCTTCCGCTTCCGGCGGGTCACGAACCCGTCACCATGCGACTGGTCCGCACCGCCGACGGGCCGGCGCTCGCGGTGGTCGCCAAGAACGACAAGTCGTACGCCCTCGATCTCGTGCCCCTCCCCGACGGGGAGACCGCGACCGTGGATCTCGGCCGCTCGACCCGCGGGCCCGATGCGATCCTCGATCTCGACGCCGATCAGGACGGCCGACCGGATCTGCTCCTCTTCACCGAGGACCGCCCGATGACCCTCGTGCGCTCGACCGACGACGGCTTCGTGGTGCTCGACAAGGACCGGATGCCGCAGTTCGGACTGGTCAGCGCCGCGGGGGCGCTCAACACCGGACGGTTCGACATCGACGGCGACGGCCGCGACGAACTGCTCGTGGCCGACCGCAACTACGTCCGGGCCCTCCGATTCGACCCGACCGCGGGCTGGCGGGTGGTCGAGCAGATGAACGCGGACGGCGCGTCGAAGCTCGTCTCGGTGGCGGTGCTCGGCGACCGGATCGTCGCGGCGGACCGCGAGGGCCGCCGCCTGCTCGTCTTCGACACCGCGGGCGGCGGGTGGATCGTCGCCGAGGACATCCCGATCCGCGGACTGGTCCCGGAGTCGATCGAGCAGGGGCCGTTCCACGGCATCGCCGACGAGGACGACCTGCTGCTCGTCGGACGCGACGCCTTTGCGGTCGTGCGGCTCGAGGGGGATCGCCCCCGACTCGTCGAGACCACGTCGTGGCGGCCGAGCGACAAGCGGACCGTGCCGCACGAGCTCGGGGTGGGCGACGTGAACGGCGACGGCCATCTCGACGTGGTGGCGCTCGATGCGGGACGACAGGCCGCGGTCGTCCTGAGCCTGAGCGATCGGGGCCGACTCGTCCCGATGACGGACTTCACGGTCTTCGAAACCAAGATCTTCTCCGGAGGCGAGCCTCGCGAGTACGAGCCCCGCGAGATCGTGATCGCCGATGTCACCGGCGACGGCGCGGCGGATCTCGTGATGGTCGCCCACGATCGGATCCTCGTGATGCCGCAGACCGTGCTCGACGGGGAGTCCTGAATCGGCGGTGAGGATTCCACCGAAACTTCACACCCCGCCCCTTGAGCCGCCGCCCGTCCCCGGATGAGATGACACGATGAAGTCCGCCTCTCGCCGACAGTTCCTGCAGGTCCTCGCCGCGACCGGTGCCGGTTTCACCGGCCTCGGCCGGGCGGCGGTCGCCGGAGGCCTTGGTGCACGGATCTCGGGCGACACGATGCTCGTGCCGGATCCGGGCGGGATCATCGATCTGCCCGAGGGATTCACCTACCGGGTGCTCTCCCGCTGGGGCGAGGAGATGGACGACGGCCTGCTCGTTCCGGCCCTGCATGACGGCATGGCGTGCTTCGACGGCGGCGACGGACGGCTCGTCCTCGTCCGCAACCACGAGATCGGCATCGACGCCGATCCGAGACTCGGCGCCTTCGGGCCGAATCTCGAACGACTGAACCGGATCGATCCCGCCTTGCTCTTCGACGCCGGTCGGGGTGGCCCACCCTCGCTCGGCGGCACGACCACGATCGTCTACGACCCGCAGCGCGGCGAGGTCGTGCGCCACTTCCTCTCGCTCGCGGGCTCCGGCCGCAACTGCGCCGGCGGACCGACGCCGTGGAACACCTGGGTGACCTGCGAGGAGTGGACGCAGCGGGCGGACGAACGGTGCGCGGTCGATCACGGCTGGTGCTTCGAGGTCCCCGCCTCGCCCCGCCCGAATCTCGCCCCGCCCCGTCCGATCACCGCCATGGGCCGCTTCAATCACGAGGCGATCGCCGTGGCGCCCAACGAGCGGGCGGTCTACCTGACCGAGGACCGCAACGACGGCGTGCTCTACCGCTATCTCCCGACCGAGCCCGGGCGGCTTGCGGCGGGCGGACGCCTGCAGGCGCTGCGGGTGAAGGGCCGCCCGAGTCTGGACACTCGGAACTGGGTCGACCTCGCCACCGAGACCCGTGCCGTGGAACGACGCGAGCCGCTGGCGGTCGAATGGATCGATCTCGATCGGGTCGAGGCGCCGGAGGACGATCTCCGCTTCCGAGCCTTCGATGCCGGCGCCGCCCGATTCGCCCGTGGCGAAGGGATCTGGACCGGCACCGACGAGGTCTACATCGCCTGCACCACCGGCGGTCCCGCCCGCATCGGTCAGATCTTCCGGTACCGGCCGTCCCCGCACGAAGGCACGGCGGCCGAGGCCGAGGCGCCCGCGACCCTCGAACTCTTCGTCGAGGCCGACGAGGGCGGCATCATCGAGAACTGCGACAACCTCACGATCGCCCCGTGGGGTGAACTGTTCGTCGCCGAGGACGGCCCGCCGGGCAACGGTCTCGTGCGGATCACGCCGGAAGGCGAGGTCTCACGGTTCGCGATGAACCGTCTGAGCGGCAGCGAACTCGCAGGGGTCTGCTTCAGTCCGGACGGACGAACCCTGTTCGTCAACATTCAGCAGCAGGGACTGACGCTGGCGATCCAAGGTCCGTTCCGAAGCTGAGATCGGCGATCGACCGCGGACGCACAGGGCGTGGCCTCCGCTGAGATCGTGACGAGCCTCGCTCGCACGCACCGCACCCCCTCCCACGCGCCCTTCTCGATTCTCCAATCTCGAGTCTCCCCCATGTCGACCTCACGAAGCGTCGCCACGTTCCTCGCGACCCTCCTCCTTCCCGTCGTCCTGATCGCCGTCGGCGCGGGCGTCGCCGGCCTCGGCCTCTGGCTCGGCTGGCTCTGGCTCGCGATCGCCGGCGGGATCATCGTGCTCGCGGGAATCGCGGTCGGCGGCTTCCTGTTCCTCGCCGCGGATCCGTGGTGAGGGACCGGAGACGGGACCGACTCGAGCATGGATGACGACAGACGACACGGGGAGGCGTTCGAGACGCCTCCCCGTGTGAGCAAACCTGCCCGGGTTTGCCTGACGTGTTCAGCGCTCCGCGAGCGGGACGTAGGCCACCTCGTGCGGACCGACATAGGCGGCGCCGGGACGGATGAGCTTGTTGTTCTTCAGGTACTCGATGCAGTGGCCGGTCCAGCCGCTCATGCGGCTGAGGGCGAACATCGGGGTGAAGAGATCGAGGTCGAGTCCGAGCGACCAGTAGGTCGTCGCGGAGTAGAAGTCGACGTTCGGGAAGATGCCCTTCGCCGCGACCGCCTCGTTCATGATCTCCTCGATCCGCTTGCTCATCTCGTACAGCGGGAGGTTGCCGGTGTCGCGGGCGAGGCCCTCGGCGAAGGTCTTGAGGTAGGTCGCCCGCGGGTCGTACGCCTTGTAGACCCGGTGGCCGAAGCCCATGACCTTCTCCTTGCGCTCCAGCTTGCCCTTCATGAACTCGTCGACATTCGACATGTCGCCGATCTCGTTGAGCATGACCATGACGCCCTCGTTCGCCCCGCCGTGCAGCGGCCCGCGGAGGGCACCGACCGCGGCGGAGCACGCCGAGTAGAGATCGCTCAGGGTCGAGATCACGACCAGCGAGGTGAAGGTGGACGCGTTGAAGCCGTGGTCGGCGTGCAGCACGAGGCACACGTCGAGGGCCCGGACCATGGTCTCGGTCGGGTTCTCGCCGCGGAGCATCCAGAGGAAGTTGCTCGCGATCGAGCGGTTCGCGTCGGGCGCGATGATCTCCTTGCCCTTGCGATGCCGGTCGAAGGCCGCGATGAGGGTCGGGGTCTTGGCGACGAGGCGGATCGCCTTGCGGATGTTCGCCTCCTCGGAGTTGTCGTCGGCCTCGGCGTCGAAGAGCGAGAGGCTCGAGACCAGCGTCTGCACGGTGTGCATCGGCGAGGCGTCGGCGGGAACGGCCTTGATCATCTCGATGACGCCCGCGGGGAGCTCGTACTCGGCCCGAAGGTCCTTCTCGAACGCGGCGAGCTCGGCACCGCTGGGAAGACGACCGTTCCAGAGAAGGAACGTGGTCTCCTCGAAGGTCGAGTGGCGAGCCAGCGAGTCGATGTCGATGCCGACGTACTCGAGCACCCCGCGCTCGCCGTCGATGAACGACATGGCGGTCTCGGCGGCGATCGTGTTGACCAGTCCCTGGTCGAACTGCTTCTCGGCGGTGGCGGACATGGACGGGGCTCCGGAGGGGGGCGACGGCAGGGTGCCGGCCCGGACGAGGGTCGAGGGCGGTACGAGAACGCGTCTTCGGCTTGCTGTTCCGCGCGGATTCGAGACGCCGGCGTCGGCGATCGGTTCCTCGCGAGCCGCTCAGTGTAGGGGGTCCGCCGCCGTCGCTCAACGGGCCGACACGCCCGGGCCGTAGACTCCCCGCATGTTCATTCCGCTGGGAACCGACCGTCTCCCTCGCCACCGCCCGACGGTCACCATCGGGCTGATCGTGGCGAATCTCGCGATCTTCCTCGGAATCGCGATCGCGGTGCGGGCCGGGGCCACGACCCACGAGGAGATCCTCCGATGGGGCGCGGTCTGGCGGCTGGACTTCCGCCCGTGGACGCTCGTCACCTCGGTGTTCCTCCACGACCCGTCGGGACTCGGGCACGTCGGCTTCAACATGCTCTTTCTCTGGGTCTTCGGGCAGGCGG
>JAUIHC010000537.1 GCA_030432455.1 Phycisphaerae bacterium
TGAGCGTCTCGGTGAGGGGGCGGATGGCCCGATCGAACGACGCCGCCTGGAAGTTGTAGATCGACCCCTGGAACAGCGCGATGTAGGCGCCCGACACCGAGTTCCAGATCGCGATGAGCGTGTCGCCGGGGCGCGCGAAGAAGTAGACGGATGCCGCCTGCACGTCCTCGTCGGTGAAGGCGATCATGACGCCGCCGACCAGGAGCGCCAGCACGACCGCCAGCACCGAGATCAGGGCGTTGCCCTGCGTGATCCTCAGGAAGGTGTCGTGCCACTTGGAGACGGGCGGAGCCTTCTCGGCCGGGTCTGTCGTGGTGCTCACGCGGCGACCCCTTCCCCGGCCGGCGTCTCGCCGGCCATCATCAGTCCCAGAACGTCGCGGGGCGTGTCGCCGGGGACGATCCCGACGATGCGACCGCGGTACATCACCATGATGCGATCGGCGAGCGCGCTGACCTCGTCGAGCTCGGTGGAGACCACGACGACCGGCACCCCGGCATCCCGGGTCTCGACGATCCGCTTGTGGATGAACTCGATGGATCCGACGTCGACGCCGCGTGTGGGCTGGGCGGCGACGAGCAGGGCCAGGTCGCGGCTCAGCTCGCGGGCGAGGACGACCTTCTGCTGGTTGCCGCCCGAGAGGTTGCCGACGAGGGTCGTGATGCCCTGGGCGCGCACGTCGAACTCTTTGAGCTTCTCTTCGGCGAACTCATCGAGCACGCCCTTCTGCACCGAGCCGCGCTTGACGAAGGGGGCGCCGTTGGCGCGGTCGAGCATGAGGTTCTCGGCGATCGTGAAGGTGCCGACCAGGCCGTCCTCCTTGCGGTCCTCGGGGACGAAGCCGACGCCTTCGTCGAGGATGCGACGCACGCTTCGGCCTGCCAGCTCTCCGCCGTCGAGGGTGATCGAGCCGCGCACCTGCGGCTGCAGGCCGACGAGCGCCTCGGTCAGCTCGGTCTGCCCGTTGCCCTGCACGCCCGCGATCGCGAGGATCTCGCCGCCGCGCACCTCGAAGCTGACGTCGTTGACGACGACGTGGCCGTGCGGATCGATGACCGACAGATTCTCGACGACGAGATGCCTGTCTCTCAGCTGCGGCGGGTCCTTGTGGACGGTGAGCTCGACGGCGCGGCCGACCATCATCGAAGCCAGTTCGCTGTTGGATGCCTCGGGGGATGCTTCGCCGACGACCTTGCCGAGCCGGATGACGGTGATGCGGTCGGCGACCTCGCGCACTTCCCGCAGCTTGTGGGTGATGAAGACGATCGAGGCGCCCGACTCCTTGAGCTGGCGCATGATGCCCATCAGCTCGTCGGTCTCCTGCGGGGTGAGCACCGCGGTGGGCTCGTCGAAGACCAGCACCCGGGCATCCCGTGACAGCGCCTTGATGATCTCGACGCGCTGCTGCACGCCGACCGGCAGGTCTTCGACGATCGCGTCGGGGTCTACGTGGAAGCCGAAGCGCGCGGAGATCTCGCGCACGCGCTCGCGGGCCGCCTCGAGGTCGAGGAAGCCGCCCGCGCGGGTCGACTCGTGACCCAGCATGACGTTCTCGGCGACCGTGAAGACGGGCACGAGCATGAAGTGCTGGTGCACCATGCCGATGCCGGCGCGCATCGCGTCACCCGGCCCCTGGAAGTTCTGGGGGTGGTCGTCGAGCAGGATCGTGCCCTCGTCGGCGCGATACAGCCCGTAGAGGACGTTCATCAGCGTGGACTTGCCGGCGCCGTTCTCGCCGAGGAGGCAGTGGATCTCCCCGGGTTCGACCACGAGATCGATGTGGTCGTTGGCGACGAGGCTTCCGAACCGCTTGGTGATCCCGCGGAGTTCGAGCTTCATGGCTCCCGATCCTAATGATGGTGATGTGTCGGCGCACGGATGCCGCGGCATCCGCGTCCGGAGACGACTGTGGGGAGGCCGGCGAACCGGCCTCCCCACAGCGATGGAGACTTACTCCGCCAGGTAGGACGTCACGGGGATCGACCCGTCGATGATGCCCGCGGCGATCGCGTCGAGCTCACCCTGCAGGTCGGGCGAGACGAGCGACTCGAAGTCGTGGAACGGCGCGAGGCCGACACC
>JAUIHC010000065.1 GCA_030432455.1 Phycisphaerae bacterium
TGGCGAGGTCGGTGGCTCCAATTTCGCCATCCGCATCCAGATCCGCCGGACCGGTTCCGGACCAACCCGCCATCAGCAGGCCGAGATCGCGAGAGTTCACGACCCCGTCGCCATTCAGGTCGGCCCGGCATGGGGGTGCGTCCAGACTGATTCGAATGGGATTCTCGGACCAGCGGATCGTCAAGAGGCTGTTCGAGTGCGGGTCATAGGTGAGACTGGTCGTCTTCAGGGCGGTGGCGTCGAAGGGGACCACCGCGATCGGCTGCTCCCCGTCGAAGCGGAGCAGGCGGATCCAGCCGAAGGTGAAGTCGGCGAAGTAGTACCCCCGCCACGCCTCCGGCCAGCGGGGATCCGTCACCATCACGCCGCCGGTGACGCAGTTCCCCGCGAACGGGGTGCCGGACACGGGGCTTTCGCTCGTCCCCAGTCGTGCCAGTGTCCCGTCGCCGTCGGGCGAAAAGGTCGGCACGCGGGTCTCCGGGACGTTGTGCTTCCAGTCGATCAGCGGTCGGTGGTGGACGAAGGTCTCGACCTCCTCGAGCGGTGTGAACGGCAGGTCGGGGGCCTCGATGCGGTCGATGTTGGGACCGTTGCTCGCGGTCGTCTCGAGTCGGAAGGAGTGGGGACCGGCGGCGAGATCGACCTCGAGCCAGATCGTTCGCCACTGTCGCCAGTCGCCGGTGGACGGCATGTCGAGATCGAGCCAGGGCTCGCCGTCGATCAACAGACGCATCGGACGGTCCGCAGAACCACCGTTCGCGTATCGGATTCCGTACCGCTTGGGGCCAGCCTCGGGAACCTCGAACTCGAAGTCTGCCCACTTCCCATCGATGCCGAGAAAACCGTAGTAGTGCTCGCCGGCCCATCCGGCCCAGGTGTTCTCGAGCGTCGCCCCTCCCAGACGCGTGGCCTTGAGATACGACGGCTCGCACGGATTGCTCGCGATGTCGTCTCGATCGTTCGCATCGATGAGGAGATCCCGGATCCGCAGGTCGGCGGGGCAGGAACGATCACCGAGCGGATTCGTCGCCCACGGCGCGACGACATCGGTCTTCCAGTACCCGTTGACGGGATCCAGCCCCTCGTAGAGTGGCCACCCGAGGTTGAGACCCGGGCGGTCCACCATGCCGATCTCCTCTCGGGTGCCCCAGCCGACATCCCCGTAGACGATCGTGCCGGGATCACCGGCCGCCGGGTCGGTCGAGCCCGATCCCTCGATCATCGAGAACCGATAGGCGTGTCGCACCCCGATCGTCCAGACCCGGCTGCGGGCGGCACGCGGCTCCGCAGGATCGAACCACGGGTTGCCGACCACGCCGTCTCCCGTCTCCGGATCGATTCGGAGGAACTTGCCGTTCAGCGAGTCGATCTTCTGTGCCCGGAAGGCACCGAGATCGTCCTCCGGGCGAAGGATGCCGTCTTCGAGGGCCATCGGCGTCCAGCCGCCGATCGCATCACCGCCGATGTCCACCTGGCCGTAGGCACCGGAGTCGCCGATCGAGGCCAGCAGCGTGCCATCGGATCCGAATGCGAGCGTGCCCACGGCGTGGGCCTGATGCGTCACGGGAATGCCCGTCGTGATCGATTCACCGATGAGAACGGCTCGGGACTCGGGATCGACCGCCGTGTGGTCCGAGGCCATCGTCGCGGTGTACCGCGTGATCCTTGCGATCGACGCGGCGTTGTATTCGTCGGCGTCGGGGTCATAGTCATCGGTGCCGAAGTACAGCAGGTGATGGCGATCCACCGTGTACAGCAGGTAGATCCGGCCATTGGCGAGGAAGTCCGGGTCCAGCGCGAGCCCGAGCATCCCATGGTCGCGCCAGGCGCCGACCTCCTCGGAGATGTCGAGCAGCGGCTCCATGCTGGCGAGCCCATCCGGTCCGACCATCCACGCCACGCCGCCCCGCTCCCACGCCACGAACCGGCCGTCACCGACCGGAACGATGCCGCACAACTCTCGCCAGTCGCCCGGCCACGGCTCGGCGGTGAAGCCTTCCGGAGGCGCCGCTTCCACCGTCGTGCGGGTCCCCAGCCCGATGGTCACCAGTGCGATCGACAGAAGGCCTGCAAGACCACTCATGTGTCTGACGTCCATGAGGCAACGGTGCGCCGCTCGTGAAGTGACGACAGCAAGAACCGGTGTTTTCGATCGTTTTGGCGCGGGGGAAACACCAGAGTGACGGATGTTGGCGGAACCGGCCTGCGGTAGCCTTCGCGTCATGTCACGATCACCGTCGCTTGCCTGTCGTCCTGCGGTTCGGACGCTCGCCCTCTTCGGCCTGTTCCTGTTCGGCGGCACGCCCACCCACGCGGGCCCTCCCAACATCATTCTCATCATGGCCGACGACCTCGGACTCGCCGAACTCGGGTGCACCGGGAGCGAGGTCATCGAGACGCCCAACATCGACCGGCTCCGGGCGCAGGGGATGCTCTTCACCGAGGGCTACTCGGGTTCGACGGTCTGCGCGCCCAGCCGGTGCACGCTGCTCACCGGACTTCACACCGGTCGCAGTCAGATCCGCGACAACGGGGAGACGCCGAACTTCACCGGCGACCCCGGGGCGCCGGGCACCGAGGAGATCTCCGGTTGGAAAGCGCCGCCGATGCCCGAGGGATGGTGGGGCGGCCAGCGCGGACTCGAGCCCGGCACCGAGACCATCGCCACCGCGCTCAAGCGTCGCGGTTACGACACCTACATGGCGGGGAAGTGGGGGCTCGGCGGACCGAAGCTCGGCAGCATGCCGACCGACCACGGGTTCGACGGGTTCATCGGCTACCTGTGTCAGCGGAACGCGCACAACTTCTATCCCACCTATCTCGTCGAGGACGGCGAGAAGCTCGTCCTCGATGGCAACGATCGCGGTCTCACCGGCGCCCAGTACTCGACCGACCTCATGATCGATCGGTCGCGGAGGTTCATCCGCGACCATGCCCGCACCAAGGGGGGCGATTCCGATCCGTTCTTTCTCTACTACGCGACCCCGGTCCCGCACCTCGCCCTGCAGGTGCCCGACGACTCGCTCGCCCGGTACGCCGGACGCTGGGAGGAGACGCCGTACCCCGGCGGCAAGGGCTACCTCCCCAACCAGACGCCGCGAGCGACCTACGCCGCGATGATCACTCGCTTCGATCGGAACGTCGGGCTCATGCTCGACGAACTCGAGGCGGCGGGGATCGCCGACGACACGATCGTCGTGGTCACCAGCGACAACGGCTCGACCTTCGCGATCGGGGGCTACGACATGGCGTTCTTCGAGGGCACCGGTGGTCGTCGAGGTCACAAGTGCAACCTCTACGAGGGCGGCATCCGCGTGCCGTTCATCGTGTCGTGGCCGGACCGCGTCGCCGCCGGAACCGCCGACGACACGCCGGTGGCGAACTGGGACCTGATGCCCACGCTCCTCTCGATCGCCGGCGCCGAGTCGTCGGTGGCGACCGACGGCATCGACCTCTCGCCGGTCCTTCTGGGCACGGGCGAGCCGCCCGCCCGCGACCATCTCTACTGGGAGTTCCATGCCGGCGGGGGACTTCAGGCGGTCCGCATGGGCCGCTGGAAGGGCGTGCGGAACGGGGTGCACCGCGACCCGGAGACGCCGGTCGAACTCTACGACCTCGAGGCGGACCCCAACGAGACGACCGACCTCGCGGCCGAGCATCCCGAGATCGCAGCCCGGATCCTGGAGATCATGCGGGCCGAGCACACGCCCTCGCCGGTTGCGGGCTGGAACTTCACGGCCGCCGAGGCCGATCCGGGGGACGCTGCGGAGGCCACCCCGGGAATGGAGATCGGGCCCGGCCTCACCGAACGCCGACAGTTCGTCAAGGACCTCCGGGTCGTGATCGACGGCGGAACGCTGGTGCTCTCGGGCCCTGCGAATCCGATCAACGGCTCGACGGTGACCTTCACGACCGCCGGTGGCGAACTCGTGCTCACCAATCACACCCCCGACGAGTTCCGCCGCAAGCACGGCGGGAAGATCAGACGCCGCGACGGCGGACCCGCCGCGGAAGGCCGCGACGTCGAAGTCGTGGCCCGCGACGGTGGCGGGTGCATCATCCGTCCCCTCGCCCCCCGCTCCTGATCGCCATCATCACGACCACCACCACCACTGCTCCGGCGACGCCCTCATGCGACACACCACCATCACCATCCTCGGCCTGCTGCTCACGATCCCGGTTCTCGCCGATGTTCCGCTCATCCCCCGCGAGACGCTCTTCGGGAATCCCGAGCGGGCGGGCGTCCAGATCTCGCCCGACGGCACCCGCATCTCCTACCTCGCGCCGCTCGACGGCGTGATGAACGTCTGGGTGATGCCGGTGGACGGCGGTGATGCGATCGCGGTCACCAAGTCCACCGACCGTCCCATCCGAAGCTATGGCTGGGCGTGGAACAACGACCAGATCCTCTACACGCAGGACAAGGGCGGCGACGAGAACACGCATGTCTACGCGGTCGATCTCGCCACCGGCGACACGACCGATCTCACGCCGGGCGAAGGTGTGAAGGCCGGGATCATGTCCGCCCATCGTGATCGTCCCGACCAGATCCTCGTCCAGACCAACGCCCGCGACGCGAAGCACATGGACGTGGTGCGGATCGACACCCGCAGCGGCGAGGAGTCGATGGTCTTCGAGAACGAGGAGGGCTTCATCGGCATGGTGCCCGACGACGACTGGACCATCCGGGTCCGCACCCGCATGACGCCGATGGGCGGCACCGAGAGCGACTACCGCGACAGCCCCGAGGGCGAGTGGCGGGAGCTCGACACCGTCGGGCTCGAGGATGCGATGACCACCAGCACCGTCGGCTTCGACAAGAGCGGGCGGGTCATGTGGGGCATCGACGCCCGCGGCGGCGACAAGGCGAGGTTCGTCGCCGTCCGGCCGAACCCCGACGGGTCGTTCGAGCGGGAGACGGTCTTCGAGAGCGCCGAGAGCGATGTCGCGGACGTCATGCTCAATCCGATCACCAAGCAGCCCGAGGCGGTGGCTTCGAACCGGCTTCGCAAGACCTGGACGATCCTCGACGAGGCGGTGCGTCCCGACCTCGAGAAGCTCGCGACGCTCGTGGACGGCGAGGTAGAGGTGATCGATCGGTCGGGCGACGATCGTCGCTGGGTGGTCGCCTATCTCGTGGACGACGGCCCGGTGCAGTACTGGCTGTGGGATCGCGATGCGCAGGACGGGCGATACCTCTTCAGCAACCGGCCGAGCCTCGACGGTCTGCCGCTGGTGAAGATGCAGGCGGTGGAGATTCCGGCCCGCGACGGGCTCATGCTGCCCTCGTACTACTCGCTTCCGTACGACTGGAAGCCGGGGGCACGGGTGCCGCTCGTCGTGATGGTCCACGGCGGTCCCTGGGCCCGCGACAACTGGGGCTTCAACCCGTACCACCAGTGGCTCACCAACCGCGGCTATGCGGTGCTCAACGTGAACTTCCGCGGATCGACCGGCTTCGGCAAGGACTTCCTCAATGCCGGAAACCGGGAGTGGTACAAGGCCATGCAGGATGATGTGAACGATGTCGCGCAGTGGGCGGTCGCGCAGGGGTGGGCCGACCCCGAGCGGCTCGCGATCATGGGCGGCAGCTACGGCGGGTACGCGACGCTCGCGGGCATGACCCGCGACCCCGAACTCTGGGCGTGCGGCGTGGACATCGTCGGGCCGTCGCACATCCGCACCCTGCTCGAGACGATCCCGCCGTACTGGGCGCCGATGAAGGCGATGTTCGAGCAGCGGGTCGGGGCCGAGAGCGAGCCCGAGTGGCTCGACGAGATCTCGCCGCTCACGCACGTCGATCGCATCGCCAGGCCGCTGCTCATCGGGCAGGGCGCGAACGACCCGCGGGTGAAACTCTCGGAGAGCGATCAGATCGTGGCGGCGATGGATGAGCAGGGCATCCCGGTGACCTACGTGGTCTTCCCCGACGAGGGGCACGGATTCGCGCGACCCGAGAACAACACCGCGTTCAACGCGATCACCGAGGCGTTCCTCGCCACGCATCTCGGTGGTCGAGCCGAGCCGGTCGGCGATGACGTCATGCGGTCCACCGCCCAGGTTCGACGCATGGGCGGCATCGATCCGACCGGGCTCCCGGTCTTCGACGCTGCGGACGCGGTGGCGCCGGTCGTCGATCTGGAGACCGCTGTCCGGTTCGAGGATCTCACGCCCGGGCAGCAGGCCGAGGTGCGGGAGGCGCTTTCGCAGCTCGAGGCGCAGATTCCGGCCGAGGCGATGGGGCAGGTCCTGCCGATGCTCGCGAAGCAGCTCGAGGGCAACATCGCCAACGCGCCCGAGGATGAACGGCCGGCCGCGATCTGGCTGCTGCAGGAACTCCGGCGGCGGATCGAGGCGATGCCGCCCGCCGGGGCCGATCCGGTGCCCGGCGGCTGAGTCGCCCCGGGTCTCTCCGTCCCGCTCGAACCCGTGGTCAGGCGAGGAGCTCGCGGATGAGGGACGCGACCTCGGTGACCGCGGCGTCGCAGCGGTCGCTCACCTCCACGAGCCCCGCGTAGCCGTGGACGAGGTCGTCCGCCCGGTGCAGCGACACCGGGACGCCGGCCTCCGCGAGCCGTGCGGCGTAGTCGAGCCCCTCGTCGAAGAGCGGGTCGTGGCCCGCGAGGGTGATGACCGCCGGTGGAAGCCCGGAGAGGTCGGCCGCGCGGAGCGGCGACGCCCGCCAGTCGGCCCGGTCCTCGAGCACCGGGCAGTAGTGGTCCCAGAACCAGCCCATGTCCGCGGTCTGCAGCAGCTTGCCGACGGCGTGCTCGATCATGCTCGGCCGGGTGAAGTCGGCATCGGTGACCGGGTAGAGCAGGTACTGCCCGGCGAGTCCGGGCCCGCGGGCATCTCGAAGCGCGATCGTGGTCACGGCCGCGAGATTGCCGCCGGCACTGTCGCCGCCGACGACCACGCGATCGGGGTCGCCGCCGAAGTCGGACGCATGAGTCGCGATGAAGGTCGTGGCCGCGATCGCATCCTCGACCGCGGCGGGGAACCGGTGTTCGGGCGCGAGCCGGTAGTCGACCGACACCACCACCGCATCGACCTCGCGGGCGAGTCGCCGGGCGACGGGATCCGCCTCCTCCACGCTGCCCAGCACCCAGCCGCCGCCGTGGAGATGCACCAGCAGCGGCAGGGGCTCGCTCGGGCGGGGATGATGGACCCGGACCGGGAGCGGGCCGTGCGGCCCCGGGATTGTGCGATCGGCCACGAGGTCCATCGGCTGCGGCCGTCGGGA
Organism: Phycisphaerae bacterium; assembly: GCA_030432455.1. Lineage (GTDB taxonomy): Bacteria > Planctomycetota > Phycisphaerae > Phycisphaerales > SM1A02. Next base: position 7,244 of record JAUIHC010000065.1, read on the forward strand.
CGGGCGTCGCATCGACCGCACCCAGTTCCGGGCGTCGTCCGGCGAGAGATCCGCCATCTGTGGCTGGGTGACGTCGTGCACGATCGCCAGAAGCCGTTGGAGGTCGGGATCGATGGGCGGCAGGGGCACGGGGGCTCTCGAGGGAGGGCGTGGGGCGTGGCGGATCGGGGGAAGCGACCCGTCGCGGACGGATAGCGTACGAGCATGCCGACCCTCGACCTGCCCGATCTCGGCGACGATGTCGCGGTGCACCGCCTCATCGCCGCCCGGTGCTTCAATCACGCCTGGACGCTCATGGAGCGGCCCGACCGCGATGAGGAGGCCGATCGCCTGCTTCGAGACCTTGCCCATGCCTCGCGGTTGCACTGGCGATACGCGGGCGGCGGGGTGGAGTCGGCTCGGGCGGCGTGGCTGCTCTCGCGGGTCCATGTGGTGCTCGGCGAGCCCGAGTCGGCCCTGGAGGAGGCTCTGGCGAGTCTGAAGATCGCCGAGGCCGAGAATCTTGGCCCGTTCGACCGCGGATTCGCGCACGAGGCGATCGCCCGCGCCCTCCTTCTGGCGGGCGACCGGCAGGGGGCGGCGACCGCCCGGGCGGCGGGCGAGTCGATGGCGGTGGAGGTGGTGGAGGACGAGGAGCGGGACTGGCTCCGTCGGAATCTCGCGTCGCTCGAGGTTCCCCCCTCGGCGTGAGATCGAGCGGCCTGGTCTCGGCGCCCCGGCCGCCACCTCCCGCCAGAATCGTGGATTCCGCCTGAGGGCCACGATCGGTCAGGACAGGGTGGTCGCATCCGGAGCTCGGGTTCCGACTATTCCGACCGAAATACTGTTTGAATCCGCGGTGAACTTGCTCATAATCGACTCTTGAGCGACTTCCCACGCCGTCGCTCCAGTTCCTGCCCTCATTCCCATCAGCCATTCCCGGCAACAAGGAGTCAAGAAGATATGAAGCGCATCGCATTTGCTGCCGCCGCGGTGGTCGCCGTGGCGACATCGGCGTCGGCCGATCTCATCAATGGTGACCTCGAAGACACCACCGGGTGGGAGTTCTTCGGCGGTCAGGGCATCTTCCAGCCCGCGTTCTTCGGTGGCGGCAACTCGATCGTCGCCTACGGCACCTTCGGTGGCTTCCCCAACTTCAGCGGCGCCACGCAGACGCTCGGCTGGGCCGGCGACTACGCCGAGGGTGACACCATCAACTTCGGTGGCCAGATGTATCTCGAGGGCAACAAGGTGCCCTACGGCACCAACCGTGCCGTCATCCAGTTGAACTTCTGGTACGGCGACGGCTACGCCTACGGCTTCTCGGTGGTCGCGGGCGAAGTGAACGCCAACTCGATCACCGACACCATCCTGGACTTCGAACTCGACTACGTGCTCGATGCCGGCGCCGCGTCGGCGACCCGCATCAGCTTCGACTTCACCTATGTGCAGGACGGCTTCGAGGACGGCGTCGAGAGCGGCGCCGTCTGGGGCGACAACTTCTACGCCTCGATCGTGCCCGCCCCGGGTGCGATGGCCCTCCTCGGGGTCGCGGGTCTGGCTCGGGGCCGTCGCCGCGACTGATCGCGGAACGGTCCGACCCCGCGTCGATCCAGATCGACCACACGGCGGCGCCTTCGGGCGCCGCCGTGTTCGTTCACGCGCTGTGCGGTCACGCTGCTTGCTCAGGATGTGTGTGAATCGAGCCGGTCGGCGATCCGCTCCAGGATCGTCTCGATTCGCTGGAGCGATCCGGCGAGATCCGCGTCGGGCGCCGACGGGGTCGTGGCCGCCGCCGTCGGCGTCGGCCGCTCGGTGTCGGTCACGCGGTCCCGTTGGTCGAGCACCTGCTGCCGGAACGCATCGGGCGCCGTCACGCCGAGGAGGCTCACGAGGGCGCCGCCCTCGGATCCCCCCGACTGCCCGGCGGTCTCCACGCCGAGCTTCTTCAGTCCGAAGTACCGCATGATCGGCCCCTGGACCGAGGAGAGGTCGGTGATCTTCTCGAGCGGGATCGTCCGTTCCACCTTGTTGAAGATCCCCTTGCGGACGATCAGGCTTCGTCGGGTGAGCGTCGCCGACCAACTCGCGATCATGCGGTCGAGGAAGAGCGCGTAGACGATCGCCACGATGATGACGATCGGAATCGTCACGATGAAGAGGCAGACCGGGAGAAGCCCCGCCCAGTGGTACTTGATGATCGCGTCTCGATCGAAGGTCGCTTCGGCGAGAACCTCGGAGGACGGGGCCGAGGTGGACGGGGCGGGTGCGTTCGGCTTGGTGGTCATGGAGCGACTTTCTGGGATTGGTGCGGAGGGGCTTTCATCCGCCCTTGTTCGCCACTAGTCTCCCCTGCATGAGATGGAGTGACGGTGTTCGGATCGGTCGTGGAGCGGTGGTGGTCTCGATGCTCGGCGTCGGCGGTCTTCTCTCCGGATGTGGTGGAGAACCCGAGGTGGCCCCCGAGGATCGAATGGTCCGGGTCGCCCTTGATCCCGCCGATCGCGAGGAGATCATGGGCGACCGATACGCCGCGATTCGGGAGGCCATCATCGATATTCGACTGATGGAGGCGGCTCGTCCCGACCCGGAGCGCGACCGGGAAGCCTACGCGACGCAGTGCGACCTCATCGATGAGGCGTCGCGGCGCCTCGTGGCGGTGATGGGTGACGAGCGGTGGACCCGAGACGAACGACGCCTCATGCAGCGAGTGCTGCGATTCGCGAGCGCCGCGGACCTGAGCGAGGGGCCGGACGATGACTCGCCCGCCGATTCGGAGTCGCCGAACGGCGGTTGAGCCGCGCCGGCGAGGCGGCGATCACCAGTCGCCGTCCCACCCCGGATACATGGTGTCCTCGAAGAACCTCAGGTCCGGCCCGTCGAAGCCCCAGTCGCCCTCGCGGACCTCCTCGGGGAGGCTGGGATCCTTGAAGGTGTAGTAGCGCACCGATCCGTCGACGTATCCGATGTTGACGCCCCGTCGATCCCAGAACGCGGGAAGGTCCACCCAGCACCCCTCCCAGCCGGTGCCGGGCATGCCCACGTAGAACCCCTGCGGGTTGTAGCCGTAGGCGGAGTGCTCCACGATCGTCATCATCGTCTCGGAGGGTTTGGCGATGGTCGAGAACGTGTAGGTCGCGGGGCCGTAGCCGCCTGAGACGTGGTAGCCGTTGGGCCGCACGCCGACCTGGGCGTTGTAGGAGTATGACCGCACGCGGTCGGACGGATCGAGCGGCGACTTGTATGCCTGGGGATCCTGCCCGAGATAGTCCCAGGCCGCGCCCTCCTCGAGGGCATCGACGAGTTCGCGATTCCCGGACGCGATGTTGTTCCCGTAGCACTTGACCCATTCGTCCTGGGTCGGATCGCCGCTGGTCATCGGGTTCAGCCAGCGGCCCTGATAGTCGCCGGTGTAGTTGATGTTGGCCTGGATCAGGTTCCGCTGCCGGACCTGATCCATCGCGTTGCGGGCCGACTGCTGGAACCGCTCGACGGACAGGAGGATGATCGCCACCAGCAGGGCGATGATCGCGATCACGACGAGCAGTTCGACGAGCGTGAAGCCGGTGGGGCGACGGGATTCCGACATGAAGACCTCCGGAGGCGACGGTATCGCCCTCGTTCGTCGTTCGCAACGGAAAACGGAGTCACTCCGGGCAGGGTCCCCAGAGCGTGAACAGTCTGGTCAGGTCCTGTCCGTCCACGAAACCATCGCCGTTGAGATCGAACTCGCCGGCCTGAGTTCCATACCACCGTGCGATCAGCAGGCCCAGATCGCCACCGCCGACCACTCGGTCGTCGTCGAAGTCGCCGGGGCAGGGCGGCGGCGGCGGCGGGCCGATCCATCGGAGATCCGCGATGTTGATCGTGCGGGTCATCGTGTTCGCGGCGCTGTTGGAGA
>JAUIHC010000538.1 GCA_030432455.1 Phycisphaerae bacterium
TAGGTGCCCAGCATGATGCGGCGCCGGACTTCGGGGCCGAATCCCTCGGTCCGGGTGCGGGCGTAGAGATCATCGAGTCCCTCGCCGGGCCGACTCTCGGCGCGGTGGCCGTATCGGATGCCGTCGTAGCGGGAGAGGTTGCTGCTCGCCTCGGCGGGCGCGATGACGTAGTACGTCGAGATGCCGTGGTCGGTGAGCGGAAGTTCCACATCCACGATCGTGGCGCCCGCCTCGCGGAGTCGATCGATGGTGCGTTCGAGCGCCGCGGTCACGCCGGGGTGGTTCGCGCCCTCGCGATGCTCGCGCGGCACGCCGACGCGGAGCGTCGCGGGGTCGATCGCGCCGTGGGCCAGCGGCGACTCGACGGCGAGCTCCGAGGTCGTCGCGTCGTGCGGATCGACCCCCGCCATCGCCTCGTACAGGGCCGCGGCGTCCCGCACGCTGCGGCAGAGCGGACCGATCTGATCGAGGCTCGACCCGAAGGCGACCAGCCCGTACCGCGAGATGCGTCCGTAGGTCGGCTTGAAGCCCACGGTGCCGCAGAACGCGGCGGGTTGGCGGATCGAGCCGCCGGTGTCGCTGCCGAGGGCCGCGTCGCAGCAGTCCGCCGCGACCGCGGCCGCGCTCCCGCCGCTCGATCCGCCGGGAACGCGGTCGGGGGCGTGCGGGTTCCGGACCGGCCCCCAGGCGCAGTGCTCGCTCGACGAGCCCATCGCGAACTCGTCGAGGTTGGTGCGGCCGAGCGGGATCGCGCCCGCGGCTCGGAGCCGCAGCAGGGCGGTCGCCTCGTACGGCGATCGATACTCCGCGAGCATGCGGGAGCTGCAGGTGGTGCGGCCCGCCGTGGTGCAGATGTTGTCCTTGATCGCCACGATCGCACCGGCGAGCGGGCCGATGTCCTCGCCCGCGGCGAGTCGGGCGTCGAGGTTCGCCGCGGTCGCCCGGGCGTCCTCCGCGGTCGTCTCGTGGAACGCGTTGAGCGTGTCGTCCACCGCCGCGATGCGGGCGAGCGCCGCGTCGACGCGGGCGGCGGCGGTGGTGCGACCCTCGCGCACCGCGGCGACGCGGGCGACGAGGTCGTCGGTGGGATCGAAGTCGATGGCGAGGCTGGTCATGTCGTCGCGAGGGCTCAGGCCCCGCCCTCCCCGAGCACCTTGGGCACCGCGATGAAGTCGCCCTCGACCGCCGGGGCGAGGTCGAGCAGCACGCGTCGGTCCAGCGACGGCCCCGGCTCGTCCTCGGCCAGTCGGTTGACCTGCTCGTGCGGACGGGCCAGGGGTTCGACGCCCTCGACGTCGAGCGTGGAGAGGGTCGCGACGTGACCGAGGATCGCGGTCAGGTCGGCCTGTGCCGCGGCGAGCCCGGCGTCGTCGAGGGCCAGTCTGGAGAGGCGGGCCACCCGGGCGACATCGCCGAGGGTGGGACCGTTCGCGGGGGAGTTCACAGGGGGGGTCGCATCGGATCCTGACATGACGCGAAGCCTACATCCCGCATGCCCCTCCCGGGGCGGGATTCGATGCCGCGTCCGGGTACGATCCTCGATTCGCCCCGCGCCTTCACGAGAGCCGCAGACCATGAGCCAGCCGACCGATCCGCCGCTCCCGACCGGCCGCCGACTCCCGGTGGTGGCGGTGATGTTCCGGATCGTCGTCTGCGGGGTCGTGCTCGCGATCGGCGTCGGGGTCGCCCTCGTGTTGACCGCCACCGCACCGACTCCCGGCACCGTCGAGGTCGGCGACGCCGCGATCGGCGTGGTCGGCATCGAACTGCAGCCCGAGCCCGTCGCCCGCGAGTGGATGGGCTACGGCACGGTCGAGGCGGTGGACATGGCCATGGTGCCGTCGCGGATCGCGTCCACCGTGCTGGAGGTCCCCCGGTCGATCCGGGCGGGGGTGGCGGTCGAGGCGGGCGTCGTCCTCGCCCGACTCGATCCGAGCGACTACGAACGCCAGGCCGATGCGAGCCAGAAGCAGCTTCGCGAGGTCGAGGCCGAACTCGACCGCATCCGCACCGAGGAGCGGGCGCTGGCGGATCGTCGCGAGCTGGCTCGCCGCGAGTTGGAACTGGTCCGCGGCG
>JAUIHC010000066.1 GCA_030432455.1 Phycisphaerae bacterium
GCCGAGACGCTCGGAATGGACTATCCCGAGTTCCTCGTGCGGCACACCCGCGTCATCGAGGGCCATCGATCGCTCAACGAACACCTGACCGGCTGGGGCCACGACTGCGTGTTCCTCGATCGCGAGACCATCCCCGGCAAGGCGATCTGCGCGGTGTACGAGGCCCGGCCGCGACAGTGCCGCACCTGGCCGTTCTGGCCCGAGCTCGTCCGCAACGAGAACGCCTGGTCGAAGGCGAAGCGGAACACCCCGTGCCCCGGCATGGGACAGGGGCGACTCTTCACGGTCGAGGAGATCGTCGCCCGCCTGAACGAACAACGCGAGGCCGGCGACACCCCGTGGTGAACGACGCGTCCGACGAGGAGGCGGCGTCGGTCCGGGCGTGGCTCGAGGCAGCGATGCGGCCCGAGGTCGAGGCCGCGATCGACGCGATCCTCGTCATGGTCGACGACGCGGTCCGGGCCATGCGGCCGCACTGTCTCGCCAGCGGGAACTGCTGCCGTTTCGAGGCCCACGGCCATCGGCTCTACGCGAGCGGGCTCGAGGTCGCCCGCTGCGTGCTGATCTGCCGATCGGAGGGCCGCGGCATCACCACCGCCGACCTCGAGGCCGCGGTCGAGCGGGGGAACTGCCCCTGGCAGATCGGCCGGCTCTGCACCGCCCGCGAGGGGCGGCCGACGGGATGCCGCGTCTACTTCTGCGATCCGCGGGCGAGCGACCTCGTGCCCGAACTTGCCGAGCGGGCGCACGCCGCGGTCCGGGCGATCCACGATCGCTTCGAAATTCCGTACGAGTACGGCGAATGGCGCTCGATGCTGGCCCGGGTGGTCGGCGATCGCACGCCCTCGTCTGGCAGCCGAGGCGAATGACCCGGACATGAACCGGACATGACCCGGACATGATTCGGACATGATTCGGACATGAACAGTGCCCGCGAGCGAGGCTCGCGGGCACTGGAATGAACCGGGAATCATCAGGTCATCGGTGCCGATCAGGCGTCCTCGCCGACCGCCTGCGTTTCCTGCAGCTTCTCGGGGGTCAGGACCTCGACCACCGCGTCGCGGCGTTCGGCGCCCATCGCCTCGGCGGCCATGGCCGCCTCCTGACGCATCGCCATCTCCTCGGCGGCGTCGATCTCCGGTTCGGCCACGAGCTTGCGGACCCGCATCGCGGTGTACTCGCTGAAGCCGGTGCCGGCGGGGATGAGGTGACCGAGGAGGACGTTCTCCTTGAGACCCTGAAGGGTGTCCACGGCGCCCTTGAGCGACGCCTCGGTGAGCACCTTGGTGGTCTCCTGGAAGCTCGCGCCCGAGAGGAACGACTCGGCCTGCAGCGATGCCTTGGTGATGCCGAGGAGCAGCGGCTGGGCCTTGACCGGCTTGGGCTTCTTGGTCTTGGCGATCTGCTTCTCGTCGTCCTTGGCCTTGTCGTTGGCCTCCTTGACCTCGTCCTTGGTGACGAGCGCGTGCACCGGGAGATCGGTGTCGCCGGAGTCCTCGACGCGGAGCATCTCGGAGAGGCGGTTGTTCCACTCGCGATGCTGCCACTTGTCCACGACGTCGTTGGGAAGCATGTCGCTGTCGCCCGGATCGACGACGCGGACCTTGCCGAGCATCTGCCGGAGGATGACCTCGATGTGCTTGTCGGAGATCGGCACGCCCTGGGCCCGGTACACATTCTGGACCTCGTCCAGCATGTACAGGTAGAGCTCCTCCTCGCCCTTGATCTTGAGGATGTCGGCGGGAACGAGCGGACCCTCGGTGAGACGATCACCCGCCTCGACGCGGTCGCCGGTGTGCACCCGGAGGGCGGAACCCTGCGGGGCGTAGTGCGGCACCGGATCGAGATCACCCTCGGGGTGGATGAAGATGGTCATCTTGCCCTTGCGCTTGTCCGGATCCAGTTCGACCCGTCCGGAGATCTCGGCCATGATGGCCGGGTCCTTCGGAATGCGGGCCTCGAAGATCTCGGTCACGCGGGGCAGACCACCGACGATGTCGGCCGACCGACCGGAGTCCTTGGGGACTCGGGCGATCATCTGGCCCATGACCACCGTCTCGCCGTCCTCGACCTCGATGCGGGCCTTGGCGGGGAGGTGGTGGAAGTCGAGGGTCGAGTCCGAGGCCTCATCGACGATCTTGATCTGCGGAGCGCGATCGCCGGTGTGGCTGGTCACGATCCGCTCGATCTTGCCGGCCTTGGTCTCCTCGACCTTGAAGGACTGGTCCTCGACGAGGTTCTCGTAGCGGATGACGCCGCTCTTCTCGGCCAGGATCGGCGCGACGTGGGGGTTCCACATCACGATGGTCTGGCCCTTCTTGACCTTGCCGCCATCCTCGACGAGCAGACGCCCGCCGTAGGGGACCTTGAACTTGTCGAGCTCGCGGCCCTTGTCGTCGAGCAGGTGGACCTCGCCGTTCCGCTTGAGGGCGACCATGCCGGTGCCGTCCTCGTCGGTGACCTCGACGGCGTTGCAGTCCACATGCTTGATGACACCGTCGGCCGGGGCGGCCCAGTTCGTCTCGGCGAGAGAACGGGTCGCGGTACCGCCGGTGTGGAAGGTACGCATGGTGAGCTGGGTGCCCGGCTCGCCGATCGACTGGGCGGCGATGATGCCGACCGCGAGACCACGCTCGACCTGCTTGCCGGTCGCGAGGTCGCGACCGTAGCAGTTGACGCACACGCCGCGGGGGGTGTGGCAGGTGAGCGGGCTGCGGACCTGCACCGCCGGAATGCCGATGTCCTCGATGCGGGCGGCAGCCGCCTCGTCGATGATCTGATTCTTCTGAACGATGAGGACGTCGCGGATCGGGTCGCGGATGTCCATGAAGCTCGTGCGGCCCACGATCTGGTCGCGGAGCGGGACATCCACCTCCTCACCCTTGAAGATCGCTCGCTTGGCGATGCCCTGGGTGGTGCCGCAGTCCTCCTCGATGACGACGACCGACTGCGCCACGTCGCAGAGCTTGCGGGTCAGGTAGCCCGAGTCGGCGGTCTTGAGCGCGGTGTCGGCCAGACCCTTTCGGGCGCCGTGGGTCGAGGAGAAGTACTCGAGCACGTTCAGACCCTCGCGGAAGTTCGCGCGGATCGGCGTCTCGATGATCTCGCCGCTCGGCTTGGCCATGAGGCCTCGCATGCCGGCGAGCTGCTGCATCTGCGACTGGTTGCCTCGGGCACCCGAGTTCATGAACAGGTACACGGGGTTGAGGTACCGACGCCCTTCCTTCTTGTCGATCGAGGTCTCGACATGGCTGACCGGGTCGCGCCGGTCCTCCTTGAGGGCGTGGATGAGCTTGTCGGTGAGGTCCTTGCGGCAGGTCGCCCAGATGTCGAGCAGGTTGTTGTGCCGCTCGCGCTCGGTGATGGCACCGTTCTGATACGCCTTCTCGACGCGGTCCACCTTCTTCTGCGCCGCATCGAGGAGCTTCTGCTTCTCGGCGGGGATCCGCAGGTCGTTGACGCCGAAGGACAGACCCGAGGTGGTCGAGTGCTTGAAGCCGACCTCCTTCATCGCGTCGAGCAGGTCGATGGTCGCGGCCTTGCCGAGACGATCGAAGGTCTCGTCGATGACGCGGGCGCAGCCCTTCTTGCCGAGGGCGCAGTTGAAGAACGGCATCTTCGAGCGGTCGGAGATGATCTCGTTGAAGTAGAGACGGCCGACCGTGGTCCGGAGACGCCGGTTGGTGGGCATCGGCGAGGCCGCCGACTTCTCGCTGTCCGCCCCGGCGACGCCGCCGACCACCTCGCGGAACTCCGCGAGCCGGACGAGGATGTGCTCGTGGATGCCGATCTCGCCGAAGTCGTGGGCGAGCAGGGCCTCGGTCTCGTCCTTGAAGACCCGGAGCTTGTCCAGCGGCCGCTCGGCCTCGTCGTCGTCCTGGGCGGTGAGGAACGCCACGCCCATGACGATGTCCTGCGAGGGCGAGACGATCGGGTTGCCGTTGGCAGGGCTGAAGATGTTGTGCAGCGACAGCATCAGCACGTGCGCCTCGGTCTGCGCCTCGACCGACAGGGGCAGGTGGACCGCCATCTGGTCGCCGTCGAAGTCGGCGTTGTAGCCGGCGCAGACGAGGGGATGGATCTTGATCGCGTTGCCTTCGACGAGCACGGGCTCGAACGCCTGGATGCCCATGCGGTGCAGGGTGGGGGCGCGGTTGAGGAGCACGGGGTGGTTGCGGATCACCTGCTCGAGGATGTCCCACACCTCGGGGTCCCGCCGCTCGAGCATGCGCTTGGCGCTCTTGATGGTGTCCGCGAACCCGTGCTGCTTGAGCTTGCGGATGATGAACGGCTGGAAGAGCTCGAGGGCGATCTTCTTGGGAAGGCCGCACTGCCAGAGCTTGAGGTCGGGGCCGACCACGATCACCGATCGGGCCGAGTAGTCGACGCGCTTGCCGAGCAGGTTCTCGCGGAAGCGGCCCTGCTTGCCCTTGATCATGTCGGTGATCGACTTGAGCGGGCGGTTCGAGGAGCCGAGCACCGGACGACGGCAGCGGCCGTTGTCGAAGAGCGCATCGACCGCCTGCTGGAGCATCCGCTTCTCGTTGCGGATGATGACCTCGGGGGCGTTGAGGTCCATCAGCTTCTTGAGGCGGTTGTTGCGGTTGATGATGCGGCGGTAGAGGTCGTTGAGATCGCTGGTCGCGAAGTTGCCGCTCTCGAGGAGCACCAGCGGACGCAGGTCCGGCGGGATCACCGGCACGACGTCGAGGACCATCCAGGTCGGATCGTTCTCCGAGCCGCGGATCTGCTCGACGATCTTGAGCCGCTTGGAGAGGTCCTTCTTCTTCTGCTTGCTGCGGGTCTCGTTGAGCTGCTGACGCAGGTCGAACGCCAGTTCGGTGAGATCGAGCTGGGCGAGAAGCTCGCGGACCGCCTCGGCGCCCATCATGGCGGTGAAGGCGCTCGCGCCGTACTTCTCACGGGCCTCGCGGTACTCGTCCTCGGTGAGGACCTGCTGCACCTGGAGGTCGGTGTCGCCGGCGTCGACGATCACGTAGTCCTGGAAGTAGATGACCTTCTCGAGGTCGCTGGTCTTCATGTCGAGCAGGTTGCCCAGACGGGAGGGCATCGCCTTGAAGAACCAGATGTGCACGATCGGGGCCGCGAGGTTGATGTGGCCCATCCGCTTGCGGCGCACGCGGGAGTGGGTCACCTTGACGCCGCAGCGATCGCAGATGATGCCCTTGTACTTCGTGCCCTTGTACTTGCCGCACGCGCACTCGTAGTCGCGCTCGGGGCCGAAGATCCGCTCGCAGAAGAGACCGTCCTTCTCGGGGCGGTAGGTGCGGTAGTTGATCGTCTCGGGCCGCTTGACCTCGCCGAAGCTCCAGCTTCGGATGTCGTTGGGGCTGGCCAGGGTGATCTTCACCGAGCCGTAGTCGTTGACGCGATCGAAGACGTTTTCGGACATGTTCGGACGTGCTCCCGCGGGCGGGTGTGTGCCGGTCGAAGCCGGTGGGGGACCGGCCGAGGCCGGTGAGACGGAGGAGGGACGGACGAGGTCAGAGGACCGAGCCGGTCTCCTCCTGTTCCTTCTCGAGGCTGATGTTCATGCCGAGACCCTTGATCTCGTGGCAGAGGACGTCGAACACCACCGGCATGCCGGCCTGCAGCGTGTTCGTGCCCTTGACCATCGAGTCGTAGATCTTGGTCCGGCCCTCGACATCGTCGCTCTTGACGGTGAGGAGTTCCTGCAGGACGTAGGCGGCGCCGTACGCCTCCAGACCCCAGACCTCCATCTCGCCGAATCGCTGGCCGCCGGTGCGGGCCTTGCCGCCGAGAGGCTGCTGCGTGATGAGCGAGTACGGACCGGTCGAGCGGGCGTGGATCTTGTCGTCCACCAGGTGGTGGAGCTTCAGCATGTACATGTAGCCGACGGTGGTCCGCTGCTTGAACGGCTCGCCGGTGCGACCGTCGTAGAGCTGGATCTTGCCGTCGACGGGCATCCGGGCGAGCAGCTCGCGGGGATGGCCGGGGTCGGTGCCGTCCTTCTCGAAGGTGTCCAGACGGGCGTTGACATGATCGTTCGCCTCGCGGACCGCGTCGAAGATCTCCTCCTCGGCCGCACCGTCGAAGACGGGGGTGACCGCCTGGAAGCCGAGGACCGCCGCGGCCCAGCCGAGGTGCACCTCGAGGATCTGGCCGACGTTCATGCGGCTCGGCACGCCGAGCGGGTTGAGGAGGATGTCCACGGGCGTGCCGTCCTCGAGGAAGGGCATGTCCTCCTCGGGAACGATGCGGGCGATGACGCCCTTGTTGCCGTGACGACCCGCCATCTTGTCGCCCACCGAGAGGGGACGCTTGGTGGCGAGGTAGACCTTGACCATCTCGAGGACGCCGGACGGGAGCTCGTCGCCGCGCTTCATGTGGGCGAGACGACGCTCCTTCTCCTTCTCGATGCCCTCGATGCGGGGCCAGAAGCGGCTCTTCTCCTGCAGGGCGGCATCACGCGACTCCTTGGAGCCCTTGATCCACTTGTCGGAGAAGTTCTCGATCTGCTCGAGGATGACCTCGGGGATGTCGCTGGCACCGACCTTCTGACGGGTCGAGGGGTCGACCATCTCGGAACCGGTGAGGTCGTTGATCTTGGCGACCATCTCGCGGAAGAGTTCGATCTTCCGCTCGTCCATCGACTCCTCGAAGGCCTGCATGTCCTTCTTGAGCTGCTTCTTCTGGTCGTCGTTGAGGTGCATCCGGCGGCTGAAGTGCCGGGTGCCGATGACGATGCCGTTGGTGCCCGCGGGCACCTCGAGCGAGTCGTTCTTCACGTCCTCGCCGGCCCGGCCGAAGATCGCGTGGAGGAGCTTCTCCTCCGGGCTGAGTTCGGACTTCGACTTGGGACTCACCTTGCCGACGAGGATGTCGCCGGGGCCGACCTTGGCACCGACCCGGATGATGCCCATGTCGTCGAGGTTGCGGAGCATCTTCTCCGACACGTTCGGGATGTCGTTGGTGAACTCCTCGCGACCGAGCTTGGTCTCGCGGATCTCGACCTCGAACGAGTCGATGTGGATCGACGTGAACGCGTCATCCTTCACCAGCCGCTCGTTGAGGACGATGGCGTCCTCGAAGTTGTAGCCGTCGAAGGTGTTGAACGCGACGAGGGCGTTGCGGCCGATGGCGAGCTCGCCCATCTGGGTGGACGCACCGTCGGCGAGCAGCTGGCCCGCCTCGACCCGATCGCCGAGCTTCACGACCGGCTTCTGGTTCTGGCAGGTCCGCTCGTTGAGGCCGACGAACTTGCGGAGCTCGTACTCGTCGGCGTTGTCGATCACGATGCGGGTCGAGTCGACCTGGGTCACCTCGCCGCCGCGACGGGCGGTGACGATCATGCCCGAGTACGGACCGATCTCCCGCTCCATGCCGGTCGCCACCAGCGGCGGATCGACCTTGATGAGCGGGACGGCCTGCCGCTGCATGTTCGAGCCCATGAGCGCCCGGTTCGCGTCGTCGTGCTCGAGGAACGGGATGAGCGAGGCGGAGATGCCGACGATCTGCTTGGGGGAGATGTCGACGTACTCGACCTCCTTGGCCTCGCAGAGCAGCAGGTCGCCGTCCTTGCGGGCGAGGATGTTGCCGGTCTCCAGCTTGCCGTCGCGACCGATGGCGTCGCTGGTCGCGAGCACCCGCTGGAGTTCCTCGTCGGCTCGGAGCAACTCGACGTCCTTGGTGACCGCGCCGCCCTTGACGGTGCGATAGGGCGTCTGCAGGAAGCCGTAGTCGTCGATCTCGGAGTAGATGCCGAGCGACGCGATCAGACCGATGTTGGTGCCTTCCGGCGTCTCGATCGGGCAGATGCGGCCGTAGTGCGAGATGTGGACGTCGCGGACCTCGAAGCCCGCCCGCTTCCGGTTCAGGCCGCCGGGGCCCAGGGCCGAAAGACGACGCTCGTGGACGAGCATCGAGAGCGGGTTGGTCTGGTCCACCACCTGCGAGAGCTCGGACCGCCCGAAGAAGAAGTCGATGGCGCTCGAGATGCTCTTCGAGTTGACGAGGTCGCTGATGCGGCTGAGCTCGTCGGGATCCTTGACGCTCATCCGCTCCTGGACGGTGCGGCGGAGCTTCAGGAAGCCCTTCCGCATCTCCTCGACCGCGAGTTCGTCGAGGGTGCGGAGGCGACGGTTGCCCAGGTGGTCGATGTCGTCCACGTGGGCCCGCTGACGCTTGGCCCGCAGATCCATGATGTAGCGGACGACGGCGAGGAAGTCCTCGCCATGGATGTACTGCTCGCTCTCCTCCCGCACCTTGTAGACCGCGTCGTCCTCGAACTTGCGGTTGATGCGGAAGCGACCCACGCGACCGAGGCGGTAGCGGTTGTCGTCGAAGAACTTCTCCTGGAACAGCGACTTCGCCTTGTCGAGCTGCGGGGGGTTGCCGGGACGCAGGCGGCCGTAGATCTTCAGGAGCGCCGCCTCGTGCTCGGTGACCTCCGCGAGGAAGTCGAGGCGCTCCTCGGCGAGGGTGTTGAGGATGAGCGGGTCGGCGGCGTCGGTGATGACGCGGACGCTCTTGAGCTCGGAGGCCTGGATCGCCTCGATCGCGTCGCCGATCATCCGGCCGACGGTGCAGAGTTCCTCGCCGGTGTCGGTGTCGACGATCATCTCCGCCGAGTAGTGCTCGGGCTTGAGCTTCTCGACCTTGACGTCCTTCACCTCGTAGAACAGTTCGAGGATCCGGTCGGTCGAGGAGAAGTCCTCGTGGAGGGCGCGGAGGAAGGTGGTCGCGGCAAGCTTGGTCGACTGGTCGATCCGCATCGCCAGCACGTCCTTCTTGGTCACCTCCAGCTCGATCCACGATCCTCGCTCGGGGATGATGCGGGCGCTGTGCAGCGGGCGGTCCCCGAAGCTCGAGGCGATCGAGAAGTCCACGCCCGGCGAGCGGTGGAGCTGGCTCACGATGACTCGTTCGGCACCGTTGACGATGAACTCGCCGCCGCCGGAGAAGTTGCTGGCCCGGGCGATCTCCCAGGGCAGGCGGACGCCGGCCATGATCGGGATCTCACCGAGGTAGATGTCCTCTTCGGGGGTCTCCGCCACGCCGTCGCGGTGGAACCGCACACGGACCCGGAACGGCATGCCGTAGGTCAGCCGGAGCTCACGGCACTCGTCGGGGGTGTAGCGCGGTTCGTCGAGGGAGTAGCTGACGTACTCCAGACGCATCGAGCCGTCGTAGCTCTCGATCGGGAAGACCTCGCGAAGGAGGCCTTCGAGGCCGTAGTCCCCCGTGCGATCGTCGGGGTCGGTCTCGAGCTGGAGGAATCTGGCGTACGCGTCGCGCTGCACACGCACGAGATCGGGGATCCGGAGTCCGTCCTTCCGCTTGCTGAAGTCACGGGGAGTTCGGGTCGTCATCCAGGGTCGTCCTCGGCTGGGGGGCGTCGGCGGGAGCCGGCGTGGTCGGGATGGGGGGCGACCCGGACGGAGATTCCGTCCGGGTCCGGTCCGCAATCGGGAACGCCGGAGCGTCCCGGTGCGGTCAGGCCGCGTTCGAAGTCACGGCGTTGGCGGTCGCGGTCTCGACGAGCCGGTCGAAGGTCGCCGGGTCCTCGATCGCGATCTGACTCAGCATCTTCCGGTTGAGGAGGATGCCGGCCCGCTGCAGGCCGTTGATGAACAGGCTGTATCGGGTGCCGCGCATCCGGCACGCCGCGGTGATGCGGGTGATCCAGAGGCGTCGGTAGTCACGCTTGCGGGCGCGGCGGTCACGGAATGCGAAGCGACCGGCGCGCATGAGCGCGACCTTGGCCTGCTGCTTGTGACGGCTCTTGGTTCCGTAGTAGCCGCGGGCGTTCCGCAGCATCCGACGACGGGCCTTGGTGCGGGCAGCACCCTTGCGTACGCGGGGCATGGGCTTCTCCGAGGTGCCTCGGCGGGGGCCTCCGATGTGGAGACGCTTCGGACCCGACGGGCGAGTTCAAGGTTGGCGATGGCGTCGGAACCGACGGAGCGTCGGCGCCGACCCGGGAGCGGTCCGACGGATCAGGCGTCGTTGGAGACGGCGGCTTCGCGAGCCGCGGCATCCGCGACGGACTGCTCCTGCGACCGCAGCGGCCGGAAGAGCAGGGCGCTGAACCGCTTCATGTCGCCGGACCGCGCGTAGCGCGGGCGGCGATAGCTGCGAACGGCGGCGCCGGTCTTGTTGCTCTTCAGGTGGCGACTGTTGGGGCTGCGGAAGCGGATCTTGCCGGTCTTGGTGATCTTGATCCGCTTGAGCAGACCCTTGTGCGACTTGCTCTTGGGCATTTCGGCACCGATGGAACGAGGTGGGGGATGGCGGGACGAGCCCGGACGGGATCGAATCGAGGATGGTAGCAGAAAAGTGAAGGAGGCGCCAACCCCCGGTGACGCCCTTTCCGGATCCGATAATCCGTCTTGAGGAGAACCCTGTCGAAATGTCCCGAGGTCGCCCTCGGGATCGCCGTCCGGACTCACTGGGAGAGGACGTCGTCGTCCTTGTCGGTGGGGCGGATCTTCTGGTCGTTCCCGAGGTCGGGGTCGTAGCCGTGATGCACCCAGATCGAGTCCCGATCCGCGGTCTCCGCCCGGCTCAGGAACGGCGTCGCCCCGTCGAATCGCAGGATGACGACGCCGCGACCCTCGTGGGCGTGGGATCCGTGGGTCTCGGGACAGGGGCGGATGTTCTGCCGGAACGCGAGCACCACGGGGTTCGGGTCGCCGGCGAGGGCGTCACCGGGTTCGTGCCGATCGACGCGGAAGGTGCGGAGCCGCCAGGCCACGCGGTAGGCGACCAGCGGGCGGGCGGTGCGGGCGTCGTCTCCGACGAACAGGTGCCCGTGTCGGAGCCGCTCCTGATCGGCGAGCTGGTGCAGATGTCGGCTCCAGTCGCCTCCGACCGCGCAGGGCAGGGTTCCGTCGGTGTCCTCCTCCGACATCGTGCTTCGATCGAACGGAAGCAGGCCGCCCCAGTCCCCGGCGAACCCCGCGATGGCGGAGTTCACCGCGCCGAGGCGGTTCTGCGACTGGAGGACCCGGTGGTTGGACTCGATGCTGTTCAGGAGCGGCCAGCCGATCCCGACCGCGAAGAGCAGGGCGGCGGCCACCGCGAAGAGATCCGGCACCCGCAGACCCCGTCGGGCCAGTT
>JAUIHC010000539.1 GCA_030432455.1 Phycisphaerae bacterium
CGCCCTCGGGCAGGACGACATCCACCGCGACGGTCTGCCACGACTCCGGGCCGCCGGTGTCGGGGATCTCGACGAGGGCGTGCAGCACCGCGCCGCCCGCCTCCTCGAAGCGGATCGCGCCGTGGCCTGCGACGCGGAACTCGACCCGGTGCACGCCGGCGACGGGGATCGTGATCGGTTGCGACGCGTAGGCGATCCAGTCGCCCGCGTCGTCGGCGCTCACGCAGGTCCCGCCCGCATCGGTGCACGGCTCGACCGCGACGCCGTTGGACGCCTCGAACGACTCCGCCTCGATCGTCGCGAGTACCGGCGGTCCGCTGGTCGAACGCGGCTGGAGCGTCTCGCCGAGGGTGGGGTGCGGGGCACCGGACGCATCGTTGGAGACATAGACCGCCGCCTGCGAGAAGGGCGAGCCGACCGCGGGGGGAAGCGATCGCCCGTTGTTGACGTGGCACTCCACGCAGCTCGTGGCCGCGAAGAGCGGCCCCGCGGAACCGACGTGCGCCGCGAACACCGGGTTGTCGGGTTCCGAGTGCGCTCCGGTCAGGAAGTCGGTGTGGTGCAACCGGCGACCGTGCATGAACCGATGGCCGCTGATCGCGGAGATGTTGCCTGCGGTCTGCTGGAACCGATGGTCGGGTTCGTTGGAGTACTGGTAGGGGAGGGTGGTGTCGCCACCGAGCCGACCGATCGCCGGCAGCGGGTACGAGTCGAACGAGGCGCTTTCCGCCTCCTCGGGGGTCGCGGCCTCTTCGCGATGCTTCGCGTACCACGGCGCGACGCCCTCGCCGACGACATAGAGGAACGCGGTGCCGTAGTAGTTCGAGCGTCCGTTCCGCGGGGCGAGAAGGAACTGGCTGAGCTCGACCTCGATGCGGTCGCCGATCGCGAGCGGTCGGTTGTCGGGGAAGAAGCGATCGAGCGTCGCCTCGTAGTGATGCTCGGTCTCGCCGGGCCAGTCGTCCGAGGGTCTGGTCTCGACGAGGGTCACGCCCGCGTTGAGGTAGTCGGACATGTTGTTGTGGTAGACCGCGACCGAGGGCGAGTCGGCGTAGAAGGTCCGGAACTCGGCGGGGTTCAACCGGTCGTGCGTCATGAAGCGGAAGACGATCTCGTCGCCGCCGCGGGCGACCTGATCCTCGATCTCGATCTCCGCCACCCGCTGTTCCCAGTAGAACGGCAGCCAGTGGTCGTACTTGCGGAACGGCACGCCGCCGACGAGATCCTCCCGGGCGTGACGATCGCGGGCGCGGTCCGCCATCCGGGTGATCAGCGCGGTGTCGGTGAGCACGCGGACCTCGGGATCCTGCGGGGCGTCGTCTCCATCCGCTCCGTGAAGCGGCGACCAGGCCGGTCGCCCGTCGTCGCAGGGGCAGGGGCCCCATCCCGCGAAGAGCAGGCCGAGGTCCGCGCCGTCCACGAGTCCGCTTCCGTCGAGATCGGCGACCGGCGACCGGTCGCCCCAGGCCCCGAGCAGGGCCCCGAGGTCGCCGCCGTCGATCGTGCCGGAGCCGTCGAGATCGCCCGGACAGGTCGTGGCCGCCGCGGGCGCGGCGAGCAGGATGGCGAGGCATCGGGCCGCGTGGTGTCGGTCGAGTCGGATCATGTCTTCATCGTCTCCGGGCGGCCCCTGACGCGGGGCGGTTCGAGCGGGCGGGCGTCGAGGTTCTGCGAGGGGTCGGGATTGCGTGGAATCGATCGGCCGGTTCTCGGACGGAGGTCGGCCCCGGCGGGACCGGTCGCCGCGGAGATCCCGAACTCGGGATCCGCGGTCTGGATCGCGTGAACCGCGCCATCCGCAGAACCCGAACGCGGTGGATCCCGTTGAAGCGTTCGTGCGAACCCTCGGGCGACCGCCGTCGCGACAAGGCTATCTTGAAGTCGGTCGCCGAGATCCAGCGACCATTCCGCGTCCCGGGACCCCTTGATGACCGAGTCCGAGCAGCCCAGATCCGCCCGCCGCGTCGCCCCCCACGCCGCCTCCCGCCGCGTCGTCTCCATGCTGGGGGCGGCGTTCGTCGTGTCGGCGGCGACCGCGGCCGTTCCGGGGGTCGCGACGCCCCCG
>JAUIHC010000540.1 GCA_030432455.1 Phycisphaerae bacterium
CGTCTGGAGCGGTACAAGCGGGACGAACTCTCCGAGCGTCCGCTCGAGCTCGACGTGATGGAGCTCGAACTGCCGAAGCCGCCCCGCTCCGGCGACGTCCTCGTCGCCGCCGAGCACCTCGCCAAGGGCTACGACGATCACATGCTGTTCGACGATGTCTCGATCAGCGTCCGCCCCGGCGACCGCATCGGCGTCATCGGCCCGAACGGCGCGGGCAAGACCACGCTGATCCGCTCGATCCTCGGCGACATCGAGGCCGATCGCGGCACCATTCGACGCAGCCCCCGCCTGCAGGTCGGCTGGTTCCGGCAGAATCAGGACCACCTCGACCCCGACCTCACGATCTGGCAGTACCTGCAGAAGACGATGGCCGAGGCGAATCCCGACGGTCAGGTGCGGGAGCAGGACTCCCGCAACCTCGCGGGCGCGTTCCTCTTCTCGGGCGCCGAGCAGGAGAAGGAGATCCGCCTGCTCTCCGGCGGCGAGCGAGCCCGCATGGTGCTGGCGGGCCTGGTGGCGAGCCCGATGAACCTGCTCGTCCTCGACGAGCCGAGCAACCACCTCGACATCCCGAGCGCCGAACGACTCGAGTCGGCGCTGGTGAACTATGGCGACGCCAAGGAGGGCCGCGGCGGCGCGCTCGTCCTGATCAGTCACGACCGCGCCCTCGTCGAGGCGACCTGCACCACGCTCATCGTCTTCGACGGCGAGGGCGGCGTGCGTCTCTTCAACGGCCGCTACTCGGACTGGGCCGAGGTCGAGCGGAAGGAGAAGGAGGCCGCGGACGCGGCGGCGGGCGCCGCGCGGGAGAAGGTCGCCGCCCGCGAGAAGGCCGCGCGGGCTCGAGTCGAGGCCGAGAAGGCGGCGCGGGCCGAACGCGACCGCACGCGAGCCTCGGGCCCCGACTTCTCGAAGCTGTCGCTCAAGGACCTCGAGAAGCGGATCGAACGCAACGAGTCGCGGATCCGCGAGATCGACGACTCGATGATGGACCCCGCGGTCTACACCGACGGCCGACGCACCCGCGACCTCGAGGCGGAGCGGAGACGACTCGCCGACGAGCTGGAACCGCTGGAATTCGAGTGGTCGTGCCGGGCCGAGGACGCGTAGTCCCGAGGATCAGGCGATGTCCACGGTCCGGAAGATCACCGTCCCGGAAGCCTGATCGCGAACCTCGAGACGGACGTTGGCGAGTGAGATCCCGCCCAGTTCCAGCGGCAACGCCGCGAACGTCCGCCCCGTGACATCGAACGCCCCGAGCGATCGCTCGCCGCCACCATCGAGTCGAACCGCCACCACCTCGACCCTTCGGGTCTCCGGCGGGAACTGGAAGCCGAGGAGCGCGGCCGGCATGAGGCCCGCCGTGGTCGAGTCCTTCTCCCGAAGCAGGATGCCCGCGCCGTCGGCGGCCGCCGCGTCGGTCGACGATGCGACCAGGGGCGTGACCACGGCCGTCGTGGACGCGAGCAGCCGCCGGATGTCCACCTCGTCTCCGAAGAGTCCCCCGAATCGCTCCGCGATGATCTCGCTCGACCGCTGATCGAGAAGATGGTCGGAGACGGACTGCGCCCGGAAGAGCAAGCCGAACAACGCGATACCCGCCGCCGCCAACGCGAACGACGCCGCCCGCCAGACGGCGGCACTGCGTCGAACCCGGTCGAACCGCAACTCGGAGATCCGCTCATCGTCGAATCGGAACGACGCCGACCGGGGACGCGAGCCGATCCGGGACGCCGTCCCGATGGTCGCGATCGGTCCCGCCACGGACAGGTCGGAGGACATCTCCTCGGTGAGCCGCGCCAGCACCTTGTACCGCAGCGCCCGATCGGGCTCGTCCGTACCGCCCCCGGCGATCTCCCGGGCGACGGCCGACTGGAGGTCGAGCACCGCCGCCTGATCGTCGGGCGTCATCGACCCGAACACCGTCTCGAAGAGCGCACTCTCGTCCTCGTCGAGAAGACCCAAGGCCTCCCTCATCGCCAGATCCCGGACAACCTCGTCGCTCAACGGGAGATCCCGCGTCGTCGCGTCGTGCTCGGAACCGGTTCGTCGATCGT
>JAUIHC010000541.1 GCA_030432455.1 Phycisphaerae bacterium
CGATGATGGGTCTCGATTGACCTTTCGCCCCCGCTCGGGAATCGCCATGTCCGCTTCGCTGCCCGTCGTCATCGTCGGTGCCGGCCCCGCCGGCCTCGCCTGCGCCCGCACGCTCGTCTCCGCCGGCCGACCGGTCCGCGTGCTCGAAGCGAGCAATCGAGCGGGCGGACGACTCGGAAGCCGCACGGTGGGCGGCGTCGTCTGCGACCTCGGGTTTCAGGTCTCGATGTCGAACTACGCGTCGCTGGAGTCGCTCGTGCCGCGGCGCGAGATTCCTCGGCACGCGTTCATCCCGGGCGCGGTGGTCGTCACCGACCGGACCCGGGCCCGGCTCGTCGATCCGGGACGCGAACCACTCTCGGGCATCTCGGCGTGGCGACACGGACTCGTCGGACTTCGCGACGTCCCGGCCGCGGCGAAACTGCGACGGATGGCGCAGAAGGTCGCGGACGGCGGACTCGAATCGGGCACCGGCGCCGATGTCCTCGAACGCTGCGGCTTCTCCGAGCGATTCCGCGAGTCGTTCCTGCGGCCGTTCTTCGGCGGTGTGTTTCTCGATGAATCGCTCGCGGTTCCCGCGGCACGATTCCTGCGCACCGTGCACCGCTTCGCGACCGGCGAGGCGGAACTTCCCGATGGCGGCATGCAGCGACTCGTCGATGGCCTTGCGGGGCCGATCCTCGATCACGTCGAGTTCGAGACGACCGTGACCGCGGTCGCGGATGGCGGCGTCACGCTCGCGGACGGCTCGTCCATCGAAGCGGCGGCGGTCGTGCTCGCCACCCCGATCGACGTCACCGCGCGGCTCCTCGGCGCTCCGATGCCGACGCCCGACGACGCCTGGCGAGCGACGACCGCGATGCATTTCGCGACCGACACCCCGGTGCTCGACGAGCCGATCATCGTCCTCAACGGCAGTGGATCGGGCGCCGTGAACCTCGTCTGCAGTCCGACCGCCGTCGCGCCCGGCTACGCCCCGCACAGCACGCACACCGTGCTTGTCAGCCTTCGACCGACCGCCGCGACCGATGCCGTCGCGGAGTCGTCGCTCGATCCGATCGCGATCGCGACCGAGGCGGGCACGCTGGTCGACGCCGACCCGGGATCGTGGCGACACGTCGCGACGACGACGGTGCGTCATGCGCTCCCGCGACCGGGGGCGACCCCCGGCATCGACGCGCTCCCGAGTGGCGTGCACGTGACCGGCGACTGGCGGAGCGATCCGTCGATCGAGAACGCGGTGCGGCACGGCATCGAGACGGCGCAGACCATCATCGAGTCGGCGGCATGACGCAGCCCGCTCGCACCATCGTCTGGCTGCGGGGAGATCTCCGCGTCGATGACCATCCGGCGCTCGCGGCCGCGACGCGACGCGGCGGCGACGGCTGCGTCGCACTCTTCGTCGCGACCCCGGAACTCTGGGATCGCATGCACTGGGGTGCGGCCCGTCGGGCGATGGTGATCGGCGGCGTCGCGGCGATGCAGTCGTCGCTGAAGGCGTTGGGCGTCCCGCTCGTGACGCTCGAAGTCGCCCGTGACTCGGCGATCGCGGGCGCGATCGCCGGGGTCGCGCAGGCGCTGAAGGCATCCGAAGTGCACGCGAACCGCGAGTTCGGCGTCTGGGAGGATGACCGGGATGAGCGCGTCGCCGCGGGACTCGCGAAGGCCGGCTGCGAACTCGTGCGACACGAGGACCAGACGATCCTGCCAGTCCGCGAGATCCGATCCGGCAGCGGCACGCCGTACACCGTCTTCACGCCGTTCAAGAAGCGGTGGCTCGCGACGCTCGCCGAGATCGGGATTCCCGAGATCGACACCCCCGCGAAGACAAAGACGACGCTCCAACCGCCCGACGACCTGCCGCACGCGGTGTCGATCCACGAGCTCGTCGCCCGACACCCCGCCCGCGACTTTCCGCCGGGCGAAGCGGAGCCGCGCCGACGCGCGACGGCGTTTCTGGCCGGACCGATCGAGCGATATCACGATGACCGCGATCCGCCCGCCCTCGACGGCACGAGCACCCTGTCGCCGTGGCTCGCGTGCGGGTCGATC
>JAUIHC010000542.1 GCA_030432455.1 Phycisphaerae bacterium
ACGGGTGCGTCCGCTTGAGCATGGCTGGTCCGGCTGGTGAGGAGCGGGGCGGGGGGCGGGACGGCCGCCCGGCGGGCGGCGCAAGATCGGGATCGTACCGGCGATTCGGGGCGACCATCGGGCCGGTACGGGAAGGGCGACCGGTATCCTGCGGCCATGACCGCCCCCGACCGGAACCCCGGCCGTCCCGCCATGCCGCGCGAGGGTGCCGTGCTCTTCACCGCCTTCGAGCCGAGCGGTGACGCGCATGCGGCACCCGTGATCTCCGAACTGCGTCGTCGCCGCCCGGACCTTCGCATCCACGCGTGGGGCGGCCCGCGGATGGAGGCGGCGGGGGCGGAGATCGTCGAGCGGACCTCCGAGGATGGGGTCATGGGGCTCGGCGGATTCCTCAAGGCGTTCGAGATGAAGCGGACGATCGACCGGATCGACCGCTGGGCCGCGGCGCACCCCGTCGCCCTGCATCTTCCCGTGGACAGTCCGTCGGCGAACTTCCCGATCTGCAAGCGTCTCCGCCGACGAGGCACCCGAACGATCCACCTCATCGCCCCCAAGGTCTGGGCGTGGGGGCACTGGCGGGTGAGGAAACTCCAGCGGTGGAGTGATCACGTCCTCTGCATCCTGCCGTTCGAACCGGAGTGGTTCGGCGAGCGAGGGGTCGAGGCGAGCTTCATCGGGCACCCGGTCCTCTCGAAGCCGATCGACGAGGCGGCCATCGCCGCCGACCGCGGGCGTCTTCCCGTCGGTGATCCGAGGATCCTCATCCTGCCGGGCAGCCGCAGCGGCGAGATCGCGGCCAACCTCGGGCCGCAGTTGCAGGCGTTCGCGGCAGTGCGGTCGAGGTTCCCGAAGGCGGTCGCGGTGATCCTCGCGGCGAACGAGCGGATCGAGCGACTCATCCGGGAGAGGGCGGATTCGTCGGCGACGGCGATGGGGAGCGCTGCGAAGGCGGTCTCGGTCGAGCGCGGCATGCTGGAGGCCGCGATCGCCTGGGCCGACCTCGCCTTCGCGACGAGCGGCACCGTGAGTCTCGACCTGACCCGTCAGGCGTGCCCGATGATCGGGAGCTACGCGATCCCGGCATGGCAGATGGCGATCGCGAACGCCGTCGTCCGCACGCCGTTCAAGCTGCTGCCGAACATCGTCGCGGGGGAGGAGGTCGTCCCGGAGTTCGTGCCGTATCGAGCCGGGCTGGGGGCGACGCCGATCATCGAGGCGGCGATGCCGCTCCTCGAGAGGCGGCACGAGCTGGAGGCGATGAGAGGCCGGCTCGAGTCGGTGCGAGCGACCTTCGACGGCATCGACACCGGGCCGGTCGCGGCGTCGAGGATCATCGACATGCTGGAGGGTTGGCGGCTCGAGTCGGGGGAGACCGGCTCGTTCCCGACGCCGATACCGAGACCAACGAGGATCCAGCCCGGGCCGGAGGTCATCGAGGATCTGGCGGAACCCTGAGCCGGGGCCTCAATCGAGGGAATCGAGGAATCGAGGGGCCCTCAATCGTGGACACCCACCGACTTGGGTCAATCGGGGGCCTCAATCGGGGCCTCAATCGGGGACACCCACCGACTTGGGTCAATCGGCGGGGGTCAATCGAGGACACCCACCGACTTGAGGACTCGACTCAGTACATGACACCCACCAATCTCGGGTACCCCCGATCCCGATTCCGATCCCGATCCTGGACACTCATCGATTGTGGACGTGACGCCGACCTTCTGGGGCTGCGGGCCGTGAGGACTTTCGCGTCGTGGGAGCGGATCGGGACGACGTGATGCGTGATTTACGACCGTCTTCCCACGGTCGTGTTCGTGACGGCACGACTGATATCGCCGTGTTCCCAAGAGATGGGTACACGGTCGCCGTTGATCTGCGGAGTCCGCCAACCTCGCCGGTGTCAGTTGTCGAGCGGATCGATCAGCCAGCGGCAGCCTCGGCGAGCCACTTCCTGACGCTTTGCCTCGGGCGTCCCCATCGCCGTCCCACGCCGCTCGCTCCAGTCCGCCCTGAGAAGGTCCACCCAGCGGCGTTTGTC
>JAUIHC010000067.1 GCA_030432455.1 Phycisphaerae bacterium
ACGACCGACGCCACGAACCCGAGTCGATCCGAGGCTACCGGAAGACCGCCGCCATCCGCCCATCGATCCGGTGCTCAGCCCCAGGAGGTCGCCCAGAGCAGCGTCGCGTAGAGACCGAGCCACGCCGCATCGAGGAAGTGCCAGTAGAGGCCGACATAGGTCACCCCCCGATGGTTCTCGACCGTGTAGCGATGCTGCCGCGCGTGGTGCACCACGACCGCCATCGGACCGATGCCGCCCAGAACATGCCCGGCGTGGAGAGCGGTCAGCACGTAGATCGTCCACGCATAGAGGTGGTCGGCGATCCCGACGCTCGCCGCGATGAGCTGCCACCACGCCCAGGCCTGCAGGGCGAGGAAGGCGATCGCCAGCACGAAGGTCGTGGTCATCCAGCGCGACAGTCGGGGGGCATCGGCGACGGCGGCCGCCCGCTGGGCGAGCCACATGGTGCCGCTGGACGCCAGCAGGATCAGGGTGCTCCACCCGAGGAGGGCCGGAAGCCCGGGAAGACCCGGCGGCGGCCAGGTCCCGCCGTCCTCCAGCCGCACCACGACGACCCCGAGGATCGTCGCCGCGAAGATCATCGCCAGCGACGCGATGAAGGCGAGCATGCCGAAGACACCTGCGCGATGACGCTCGCGAGGATCCACGAACGGGCTGACGATCTCGGCCATCGGCGGTGGCTCCCGTCTCCGGAGACGACGGAACCCCGCGGTCGCGGGGTTCCGGCTCTCGACTCGTTGTGCGAAGCCTTCCGGGGTCAGTCCACCTGCGCCTGGCGGGCAATCGGGGCACCGGGCGCGACGGTCTCGACCGTCGCCTGCACCGTGGGCGGGTTGCCCGCCACGATCTGCGGGCTGTACTGACCGGAGTCCATGGTCGCGAAGATCATGAGCAGCACCGCGAAGGCGATCGACCCGACCAGGACCAGCGCGTTGAACGGTCGGTCCCAGCGCAGGTGCATGAAGTAGAGGCAGACCAGCGTGGCCTTGACGCCCGCGATCGCGAGGGCGATCGGCACGTTGAGCTCGCCCGCATCCACCGCGTGCACCGCGACGGTGATCACGGTGAGCAGAATGAGCGCGAGGGCGGTGCCGATGAGCGGGCCGTAGCCGACCACATGGCCGAGGCCGTGCTCGTGGTCGTCGTCGTGATGGTCGGTGGTGGCGTCGTGGGCCATGGAAGTTCTCTGGTTCGCGGGATCGGATCGTTCGACGGAGGAGCCGGAGCGGGATCCGCGGTCAGTGGATGAGATAGAACAGCGGGAAGAGGAAGATCCAGATCAGGTCGACGATGTGCCAGTAGAGGCCGCCGAGATCGACCGGCGTGAAGTACTTGGGACCGAACTCGCCCCGCTGGGCCCGCCAGATCAGCCAGCCGATCACGCCCATGCCGATGATGACGTGGATGCCGTGCAGACCCGTCATGCAGAAGTAGATGGCGAAGAAGAGGTGCGTGTTCACCGGCATCTCGGGGTCGCTGAGATGCTGCATCCCGTGGCCCGCCCCCGCGTCGTGCGTGTCGGCCTCCTCGATCGCCGCCTGCTCGGCCGCGATCGGGCCCGCGAGACCGGCGGGGCCGAGGGCTGCGGTGGCCACGCTCGACGCGGCCTCCTCGGGACGGTTGACCAGCGACGACATCGACTCGGCGCGAGCCGCCGCCGCGTTCTCCTCCTGCTTCGCCGCGAGGATCGGATCGACCAGCAGCGCCTCGACCTGCGCGAGGTCGGTCGCCTGCTGCTCGTCCACCGGGTCGTAGAAGCCGGTGCCCCACACGAGGTTCTCGTGGAACTTGTGGGTGTACTCGAAGTACTTGATGACGAGGAAGCCCACCGCCCCGCCCATGGTGAGCCAGAGACAGAACACCAGCGGCCACTTCTTGCCGGTCTGGGCGTAGCGGACCGCGAGGGCCATGGTGAGACTGGAGGCGATCAGCACGCAGGTGTTGATGCCGCCCATCATCGTGTCGAGGTAGTGGCTCGCGTAGGAGAAGACCTCGGGGTTGCGGGCCCGCAGCACGACATACGCCGCGAAGAGGCCGCCGAAGAACAGCACTTCGGTCGCGAGGAAGAGCCACATCCCCAGCTTCCCGGAGTCGAACTGCTGCTCCATCGACTCGAAGTGGTGGGCGAGATGCGGGTCGTGGCCGTGACCGTGGTCGTCGTGACCATGGTCGTGGGCGTGATCGGCGGGGTCGGCCTGGATGGAGGTCATCCGGTGGGCTCCGTGCTGGCGATGCGCGTCGGCGATCGACGCGTTCGGTCGGGTCTCGGTCAGTGGGCGGAACGGGTCTCGGGATCGGCGTCGCGATCGACGACGTAGCCACCCTCCGCCTCATCCCAGTGGACGACGCTGAAGTCGTAGCAGTCGCCGACCGACGGGGTGGTCTTGAAGTTGTCGTGGGGCGGCGGCGAGGTGCACTGCCACTCCAGACTGCGGCCGCCCCACGGGTTCGACGGGGCCTTGCGACCCGAGACGAGCGAGGCGATCAGGTAGTACGCGGTCCAGAAGAAGCCGAGCGCCATGATGTACGACCCGATGGTCGAGATCACGTGGTAGCTCTGGAACTCGGGCTGGTAGTCGTAGTAGCGACGCGGCATGCCGTGGCTGCCGAGCATGAACTGCGTGAAGAAGGTGACGTTGAAGCCGATGAAGACGAGCCAGAAGCCGATGGCCCCGTGCGACTCGTTGTACATCCGCCCGGACATCTTGGGCCACCAGTGGTGCAGGCCGCCGATCATCGCGATCAGCGCCGAGCCCATCATCACGTAGTGGAAGTGGGCGACCACGAAGTAGGTGTCGTGCAGGTGGATGTCGGTGTTGAGGGTGCCCAGATGCAGGCCGGTCAGGCCGCCGATGGTGAAGAGGAAGATGAACCCGAGGCCGTAGAGCATCGGGGTGTTCAGGCTGATCGAGCCCTTGTAGAGGGTCGCGAGCCAGTTGAACACCTTGATCGCGGACGGAATCGCCACCGAGAAGGTGATGGCGGAGAACAGTGTGTTCATCAGCGGGCTCTGGCCCGAGGTGAACATGTGGTGGCCCCACACCAGAAACGAGAAGATCGCGATCGCGACCGAACTGAAGGCGATGAAGCGATAGCCGAAGATGTGCCGGTGGGCGTGGACGGAGATGATCTCCGAGATGATGCCCATCGCCGGAAGGATCATGATGTAGACGGCCGGGTGCGAGTAGAACCAGAAGAAGTGCTGGAAGAGCACCGGGTCGCCGCCCATCGCCGGGTCGAAGAGGCCGATCTGGGCGACCCGCTCGACGATGAGCATGAGCAGGGTGATGCCGAGCACCGGGGTCGCGAGGACCTGGATGAGGGCGGTGGCGTAGAGGGCCCAGAGGAACAGCGGCATCCGGAACCAGGTCATGCCCGGGGGACGGAGCTTGTGGATCGTCACCACGAAGTTGATGCCGGTGAAGATCGAGCTGAACCCGAGGATGAAGACGCCGATCACCACCGGGATCACGCCGCCGGTGGACGTCGTGGTCGAGTACGGGGTGTAGAAGGTCCAGCCGGTGTCGAAGCCGCCGTAGAGCAGCGACGCGACGGCGCAGATGGCACCGATGATCCAGAGGTAGTACGAGCCGAGGTTGAGCCGCGGGAACGCGACGTCCTTCGCCCCGAGCATGACCGGCAGCACGAAGTTGCCGAGCGCCGCGGGGATCGACGGGATGATCACGAGGAACACCATGATCGCCCCGTGCAGGGTGAAGAACTGGTTGTAGAGGTTCGCGTCCACGCCCGGGATGGTCGGTCCGGGCGTGAGCAGCTCGGTCCGGACCAGGAGGGCGAAGATGCCGCCGACCAGGAACGAGAGCAGCACCGAGAACATGTACATCACGCCGATCCGCTTGTGATCGAGCGTGAGCGCCCACGACAGGAAGCCGCGGGTGTAGGTCAGGTAGTTGTCGACCGGCTCCGCGGCGGGGGCGACGGCGGTCGGGGTGCTGGCGTCGATCGTGCTCATCACGAACCTCTCGGCGGGCTGGTGAACGACGCCACACGGCGGCGTTCGGACTGGTCGGGTCGAGGATCGATCCGGCGAACCACTCGCGGACCGGAGGACGGGCGTCGTCGGCGACCCGGCCGACGACGCGGGGACGGAACGATCAGCCGCCGGTGCCGACGAACTTGCCGGCGGCGTCGAACTGATCGAGATTCTTCATCATCCCGATGACCGCGTCGATGGCGCGATCACCGAGCTGGCCGCGGAAGTGCGGCATGTTCGGACCGAACCCGCCGACGAGGATCTCGCCGGGGTTGTAGATCGAGGCGCGGATGTAGTCCTCGGGCGTCTCGTAGAGCTTCCCGGAGCCGATGTAGTCCGCGAGCGTGGTGCCCGGGCGGCCCTTGGTGCCGCCGGTGACGGGGGTGCTTCCCTCGACCGTCCGCTTCCAGATCTCGCCGAGACCGGCGAGCGATCCGGAGGTCGGGTTGCCCCACGACGGGCCGGTGTTGGCGCTGCCGTCGATCGAGTGGCAGTTGGCGCACTTGGAGTAGATGCGGGGACCGGCGAAGGAGTAGAGCTCCTCGTCGGAGACCTTGTCGAGCCAGCGGGCCTGCTCCTCCTCCCACTGCTCGAAGTCGGCCTCGGCGAGCACGAACACCTTGCGGTTCATGTTCGAGTGGTCGGTGCCGCAGTACTCGGTGCAGAAGAGGTGATGGCCGGTGGCCGTCGTGGCCATCTCGTCCTCCGGCACGATGCCCGTGGGCTCGTCGCACTGGAACCAGAGGTAGGAATAGCGGCCCGGCACCACGTCCTTCTTCACCCGGAAGTCGGGGATGTAGAGGCTGTGCAGCACGTCGCTCGACCGCATGACCAGCTTCACCGGCTGGGCGGCGGGCACCACGAGGTGCGAGCTGGTCGCGCCGTTGGGGTACTTGAACGACCAGCCCCACTGGTAGGCGGTGACGTTGATCTCGTAGGCGTTCCGGGGCGGGGTCGAGAGATCGAGGAAGCCCTTGAAACCCATGAAGAAGATCGCGACCACCAGCAGGAGCGGCAGCACGGTCCAACCCACCTCGAGCGGGGTGTTGTGGAGCGGCGCGTCCGCCTGATAGACGACCTGATTGCCCCGCTGCCGGTACTTCAGGACGAAGTAGACGAGGGCGATCACGATCCCCACGAAGAAGACGTAGGAGAGCCAGGTGATCGCCATGAACGCGAAGTCGGTGGCCTCGGCGGAGGTGCTGGCGGCCTCGGGCAGCCAGAAGGTGCCGGTGAGCTCGCGGGACTCGGCGGCCGGAGCCTCCGTCTGCGCGAGCAGCGAGGGGGCGGTGACGGCGATCTTGGAAAGGAGGTGCATCATGGTTGGATCGCGACGGGACGTGGCGAGCGGCTCGGGCGTGGTCGGTGCCCGGGCCGATCGATGGGGTTCCGAATCAGCCGCCCTCCCCGGGGAATCCGCTCCCCGCGGGCGCGGCGGCCGCGGCCGCCGGGACGGATCGACTCCCTCGCTCCCGCATCCACAGCAGGCCGAGACCGACCACCATCACGAAGAGGGTGGCGACCCCGCCGAGCTGCATGACTCGGAAGGCGAAGAGCTGGTACGAGCCCGACTCCGGGTCGTAGACGTGACACCACAGGATGAATCGTTCGAGCGTCGACCCGATCCGGCCCTCGCCGCCCTCCATGATGGCGAAGCGGAGGGTCTTCGGGTCGTAGTCCACCCCGTAGAGGTAGCGCGAGATCCGACCATCGGGGGTGATCACGAAGATCGCGGCCGCGTGGGCGAACTCGCCGTCGTCCTGCCGGGCGAAGCCGAATCCGACCGCATCGGCGAGGGCCTTGGAGTTCTCGGCCGGACCGGTCAGGAAGTGGAAGCCGCGGGAGGCGCCTGGTCGCTCGTAGTCGAGCAGGTAGCCCTTCTTCTTCAGGATCGCGAGCTCGGGCCCCTCCTCGGGGTTGACGCTGACCGACACCACATCGAAGTCGGTGCCCGCGGAGAGGTCCTCGACCCCCGAGAGCCCCTCCATCGCCGCGTTCAGGACGAGGTCGCAGAGCATCGGGCAGCGGTAGTAGCCGAGCTGGAGGATCGCGGGCCGCGAGCCGTCGATGATGTCGCCGAGTCGGACGGGCTCGCCGTCCTCGTCCACGAACTCGAGGTCGAGGGGCAGTCGCTCGTCGAGATGCTCGACGATGTCCACGCCCTGCAGCTCCTGCGGAAGGTCCTCGTTGAACTCGCTCGGCGGGGCGTTGAGATCGGAAGACTGGGCCGCCACCGTCGCCCCGCCGCCGAGGATGCCGAGCCCGGCGACCAGCGCGGCACCGACCATCGCCGCACGACCCCGCACCGACCCGCCGACCGCACGGGTCGCGAGGTCGGCGAGACGCCGGACGAGGATGGTCGGACGAGCGGTCATCTGGTGGCCACGGCCTCTTCGGAGACGCCTGCGGAGGCGCGGGACTTCTGGTCGGCGATGACGAGTTCCATCGCCTGCTGGATCGGGATGCGGATCCGCTCGACGGTCTCACCGTCGGCGGTCTCGATGTCGTAGGTGCCGTAGGAGGTGAGCATCTCGAGCTGCGAGAGCTTCAGCTTCTCCAGCTGCTTGGCCGGCCGATCGACCACCTTGGCCTCGACCTCCGCCTTGGCGAAGCCGAAGTACATCGCCACGAGGGCGAACACGACGACCGCCATGAGGACGATGCTGACCAGCGAGAAGAACCAGGTGGATCCGGCCTCGGGATCGTCCATCAGCTCGATGTCGGAATGGGTGGGTTCGTGACTCATGCGGTGATCCGGTCGATGGTCCGGGGCGTGGATTCGCGGCGAAAGCGGGTTCGGGTTCGGGTCACTGGTTCTCGAAGCCGAGACCTTCGTGGAGACGCGGATCGCGAATGGCGAGGAGCCGGGTCGAACGGACCCGACGAACCGTCAACCACACATAGGCGCCGCCGATGCCGAGGAGCATCGTCGCGTTGAGCGGGTTGGTGATGCCGGTGGTGGCGTCGGCCTGGGCCTCGACGACCTCCATGTAGGTCGAGGCGGTGAAGACCTCCTCGGGGATCGTCGGCATGATGAGCCAGAAGAGGTCGAGCCACGCGAAGGCGAGCATCCAGATCGCCGCCAGCATCAGGTACCACGACATCCGCTTGGTCCACTTCGAGATGAGGGCCACGAAGGGCACCACGAAGTGTCCGAGAAGCAGCAGGAACGAGAGCGTGCCCCATCCGCCGACCTGACGGGCGAGGAACCAGCCGGTCTCCTCCGGGATGTTGGCGTACCAGATGAGCATGTACTGGCTGAAGCCGATGTAGGCCCAGAACACCATGCCGAAGGCGAAGAGGAGCTTGCCGAGGTCCTGGCAGTGCTCGCGGTTGACCACATCCTGCAGACGGCCGAACGACTGGACCCGCAGGATGACGACGATCATCATCGCGAACCCGGCCGTGCAGCAGCCGGCGAAGAAGTAGACGCCGAACATGGTGCTGAACCACGCCGGGGTGAGCGACATCATCCAGTCGAAGGCGGCGAAGGTGATGGTCAGACCGAAGAGGATCGCGGTCGGACCCGCCCACTTCTGGAACTTCGACGTGATCGAGACGTCGCCGGATTCGTCCTGAGCGAGGCTGTTCTTGAGGAACCACCGCGACGCGAGGCCCCAGAAGACCACGTAGACGAGGGCCCGGATCCAGAAGAAGGTGCCGTTGAGGTAGCCGAGCTTCCCTTCCACGAGGTCGGCCTCGGCGGGGTGATGCGCCCGCATGGCCTCCATGTCGGCCCAGGGGAAGAGCAGACCGGGGCCCCAGGCGGCGTGTCCGTGGGCGTCGCCCTCGGCGGCGTGACCGCCGCCCCCGAGCAGCCAGAGCGCCGCGATGGGCAGCAGACCCACCCACGCCCACTGCAGGTTGGCGGCGAGGATCTCGGCCACCCGGCGGACCGTGGTGCTCCATCCCGCCCGCGTGAGGTGCTGGATGAAGACGAAGAAGAACGCGCCGAGCGAGATGGCGAGCACGAACATGTAGTTCTGCAGCCAGCTCTTCAGCAGGAAGTCGTGGGTGGTGCCGAAGGCGCCGGTGTAGCCGATCGCCGCGCTCGCGACGAGTCCGACCACCGCCACGACGCCCGCCGTGGACTGGATCGCCGAACCGGCGGAGCCCATGCGGAGGTTGGCATCCGAAAGATCGGCCTTGATGGCGTGTGCGCTGCTCATCGGTCGAGATTCGCTCGCTCGTTGACGGGGACGTCCTGCATCGACGCGTTCTGGCTTCGCTGCAGGGCCTTGACGTAGAGGGCGATCGCCCAGCGGTCCTCGATGGAGATCTGGCTGCCGTAGCCCGCCATCGAGTTCTTGCCGTTGGTGATCGTGTTGTAGATCTGGCCGATGGGCTGCTCGCTCCAACCCGGATCATGCAGGTTGCGGGCCTGCGTCCAGCTGGTGCCCTGCGGCGGCCCCTCGGCGTTGTCCATGAGCTCCTGAGCCCGCTGGTTGACCGGCCCGTTGCCCATGCCGTTCCAACCGTGGCACGGAGCACAGTAGATGTTGAAGCGACCCTCGCCCCGCTCGACGGTCGCGAGGTCGAGCTCCACCGACGACGGCAGCGAAGTCGCCCACGCCCCGTCCACCACGCCGGCCTCGCGATGGGCGTCGAGCATGGTCTCGCCGCGAGCCACCGACCCGACGACCTCGGGCCGCATGGCCCGCCCGTCGGCGAAGATCGGGTTCACGGACTGGGCCTTGAACTTGGCCTGGATGTCCATGTCCTGAATGATGTGGATGGGCCGGTTGCCCGACGGCGTCGAGCGGGTCCGGGCCGCGACCACCGGCGGGATGAGCGCCACCATCAGGAGGATCAGCACGCTGTAGACGATCAGCCGCGGCATCAGTTCGCGTCCTCCTCGATCTCCTCGACCGCGCTCGCGCCGAGCGACTCGAGGAACTCCCGCGTGCGGGAGTGGAAGTACTTGGGGTCCCGCGACTCGATGACCACGAAGAAGCGGTCGTCGGTCACGCGGCGGAAGCGGTCGCTCTTGAAGAGCGGATGGTGCAGCCGCGGGAGCTGGTTCATCGTGAACATCCCGAAGACGCAGGTGAGCGCCGACAGGAGGATGGTCACCTCGAACATGACCGGGATGAACGCGGGCAGCGACATCATGGGCTTGCCGGAGATGAGGAACGGGTAGCCCGTCACCCAGACCAGGGCCCAGATCGAGAAGTCCCAGGCGTTGGTGAACGCCTGAAGCAGGAACGCGACGGTGGTGCCGGTGAGACCGGCGAAGAACACCATCACCGGCAGGATCGTGGGCTTGATGCCCATCGCCCCGTCGAGTCCGTGGACCGGGAAGGGCGTGCAGCAGTCCCACCAGCGGTAGCCCGCCTTGCGGACCTCCTCGGCGGCCTGCAGGAGCTTGCCCGGCGTGTCGAACTCGGCGATCAGGCCCCAGGTCGGCGTCGTGGACGCGGGGTCGACCGTCGGATTGGCGGCGGGAATGGTCGTCTGAACGGTGGTCACGACTCACCTCCGGTCGCCGGGGCGTGGTGGTCGGGGCCGTGATCGCCGTGGCCACCATGATCATCGTGATGATGCGGGTCCGCGGCGGGCATGACCATCTTCACCTCGGCCATGGCGATCATGGGAAGGAAGCGGCAGAACAGAAGGAACAGCGTGAAGAAGAGCCCGAACGCCCCGACCATCGTGCCGATGTCGACCCAGGTCGGAGTGAAGAACTCCCACGAACTCGGAAGGAAGTCGTTGGCGAGCGAGGTGACGATGATCACGAACCGCTCGAACCACATGCCGACGTTCACCACCAGACTCAGGAAGAACATGATCGGGATGCTGGTGCGGATCGCCTTGAACCAGAAGAGCTGCGGAGTGATGACATTGCAGCTCACCATGATCCAGTAGGCCCACCAGTACTGGCCGAACGCACGGTTGATGAAGGCGAACTTCTCGTAGATGGCCCCCGAGTACCACGCGATGAAGAACTCCATCGAGTAGGCGTACCCGACCATGGTGCCGGTCACGAGGATGACCTTGTTCATGTTGTCGAGGTGACGCAGCGTGATGAGGTTCTTCAGGCCGAACATCTCGCGGGCGGGCACGGCGAGCGTGACCACCATGGCGAAGCCCGAGAAGATCGCACCCGCGACGAAGTACGGCGGGAAGATCGTGGTGTGCCAGCCCGGCAGCTGGCTGGTCGCGAAGTCGAACGACACCACCGAGTGCACCGAGAGCACCAGCGGGGTCGAGAGCGCCGCGAGCAGGAGATACGCCCGCTCGTAGCGGTGCCAGTGGCGGTTGCTGCCCCGCCAGCCGAGGGCGAAGAGTCCGTAGGCGAACTGCTGGAGCCGACCCTTGGCCCGGTCGCGGAGCGTCGCGAGGTCGGGGATCAGGCCCGTGTACCAGAAGAGCAGCGAGACGGTGAAGTAGGTGCTGACCGCGAACACGTCCCAGAGCAGCGGGCTGCGGAACTGCGGCCACATCGCCATCTGGTTCGGGATCGGGAAGAGCCAGTAGACGCACCAGACGCGACCGACGTGGATGCCGGGGAAGAGCCCCGCGCAGATGACCGCGAAGATCGTCATCGCCTCGGCGAACCGGTTGATGCCCGTCCGCCACTTCTGCCGGAACAGGAAGAGGATCGCGGAGATCAGCGTTCCCGCGTGACCGATGCCGACCCAGAACACGAAGTTCGTGATGTCGTAGGCCCACGCGACCGGGGTGTTGAGGCCCCAGACGCCGACGCCGGTGAAGATCAGGTAGAGGACGCAGAAGCCGAGCAGGCCCAGCAGTCCGAGACTTCCGGCGAACGCGACGTACCACGCGAGCGGGGCGCGGGGCGCCTCGCTCACGCGGGCGACCTGC
>JAUIHC010000543.1 GCA_030432455.1 Phycisphaerae bacterium
AACACCTGGGGCGCCTCCGGGCGACCGTGGGATCCCGGTGCCCTCACGCCCGACCTGAATGCCCGGCTCGGACTCGGGTGGCGGCCGCAGATCGACACCTCGAGCGGCGTGCCGAATGGTCCGGCGCTCCAGACCGACGCGAGACTCTCGACCGACCGTCGGAACATCCGCTGGTCGCAGGATCGACGGGATCCCGCCCGCACGGTCGAGGTCCCCGACAACGTCGCGGGTGACGCCGAGGAGGCGAACCTGCTCTTCGCCGGCATCTCGAACCTCGTCTCGGTCCGAAGCGATGTCTTCACCGTGTACCTCAAGATCCGCTCGTTCAAGCAGAACCCGGTGACCGGGGTCTGGAACGCCACCGATCCCGAGTTCATCGTGGACGACTCTCGGTATGTCTTCGTCGTGGACCGCTCTCGCTGCGAACTTCCCGGCGACGAACCGGAGATCAGGCTCTTCAGCAAGATTCCGAACTGATCCGGGCCGCGCGGCGTGGAGTCTCCATGTCGGTGTGGCCACCAACCCAACCAACTCGTCCCGCGTCCTCGCCACGCTCGTCCAGGCTGATCGAGGGCGCGGGCTTTCTTTGTGCGATGGATCCGGTGGCGGGCGACCCGCAGCCTGTTCTGGGACCTCCCGACGGCGTGGACCGGAGCCATCCGCCGTCATCCGCCTCGCCGTGCTCGACTCGACTGGCCCGTGCCCGGTCGTGTGACACAGTTCACGCGGCGTCGTGCCGCGGCGGGTGATCCTCTGTCCGAAAACCGGGACCGAATGTTCGGTCGGTGACCGGTTCGCGGATACGATCCGTCGCGGACGATCGTTCTGAAGCCGCGGTGATTCCCGCCGCGCAGGAGACACAGCAGGTGAAGACTCGACCTCGACCAGGCGCCGCCTTGGCGTTCGTGCGGACCACCGCCATCGTGATGATGAGCGGCGTCGCCCTGACCGCGACCGCGCGGCTCGCGGCCTCTTCGAATCCGCCGATGGATCGCGGTGCTCGTCCGGCTCGTCCGGTCGCGGTGACCACCGTCGCCCACACCGACGCCGAGGGAGCATCGGTCGTCGATCTTCGTCCCGACCACCGGGGCGTCGCCGAGATCGACGCGTCGCGCCTCGGAAGGCTGGCCGTCGGCGACGCGATCGATCTGTCGCCGCGGGCCGACCGGGCGTCCGAGCGGTTCACGGTGTCCAGGATCGGTCAGGACGGCATCGGTTCCACATGGTGGCGGCTCGATTCCACCGAGTTCGAGGAGTCGCAGGCGGTGCTGGTCGAGCGCCGCGGCTTCGTCTCGGCGTGGATGCAGTCTCCGGCGTTCGGCAACGACTTCGAGTGGATGTTCCGGTCGATCGGCCGCGGTCGAATGATCCCGACCCCGAAGGCCGCGGATCTGCCCGGCTGCGGCGGATCGGTGACGCCGCCCATGGGACCGGAGCCGCCCGCGGAACTCGCGCGGATGTCCGGCCTCGGCGAGGAGGAGTGCTCCGGGTGCGGCGCCCTCGACGCCGACATCGCCTTCTTCTACACGCCGTTGGTGCTGGAGCAGGTCGAGACGAATCTCGAGGCGACCGGCGGCGATCCCGAGGATGCGCCCGATGTCATCGCGGTCCGCGTCGCCGGCGAGACCGCCAGAGCCACCGTCGCGATGGAGAACTCCGCCCTGCCGTACGGCACCCGGCTCGTCCATCTGTCGATGGTCGAGTTCGACGAGGACGGCGAGAACTTCCTCGGGCGATTCGCCGGCACCGACGATGGCGACATGGACGAGATCCACGAGATCCGCGACGAGGTCGGCGCCGACGCGTGCTCCCTCGTCACGCTCGGCGATGGGGGCGCCGGCTACTGCGGCGTCGCGTACCTCGGCAACGGGGATTCGCCCGGATTCGCCTTCAGCAACCTGGTGTGGGGCTGCACCGGCGGACTCGTGTTCGCCCATGAGTTCGGGCACAACCTCGGCTGCTGTCACGCCTCCGGCGACGGCGGCGGATGCGACGACGCCACCGACTGCAC
>JAUIHC010000068.1 GCA_030432455.1 Phycisphaerae bacterium
GGCCTCCATGCACGCCATCGTGTCGAGCCCCGCGGTCTTCGGCAGTTGGACACCGAGCGACCGTTCAATCGCCTTCAGGATCGGCGGCTTCAGGACCGGAGTCACCCCGACCGAGCCGACGCCCTGCACATTGGAGTGCCCGCGGAGCGGCAGCAGCCCCGCCCCCGGCCGGCCGAGCATGCCCCGCATCATCGCGAGTCCGGCGAGCGTCTGGACGTTCGCCACGCCGTGCGCATGATGCGTGATGCCCATCGTCCACGCGAAGATCGTGCGCTCGCTCTCGGCGTAGAGGGCGGCGATCCGCTCGAGCTCGGTCCGCGCGACGCCGCACGCGGCCTCGAGGTCGGACCACGCGAGGCCCTCGATCCAGTTCCGCCAGGCGTCCCAGTCGTCGCAGTGATCGGCGACGAACGACTCGGCCACCGCCCCGAGCGCCATCGTCGCCTTGGCGATGCCCGCGAGCACCGCGATGTCGCTGCCGATCCGCGGCATGAGGTACTCGTCGGCGATGTCGGTGCCGAAGAGCAGACTCCGCACGTCGCTGGGCACCTTGAAGCGCACGAGCCCGAGTTCGCGCATCGGATTGACGACCACGACCTTGCCGCGTCGTCGCTTGAGTTCCATGAGCGACCGCATGAACCGCGGATGGTTGCTCGCGGGATTGCCCCCGATCAGGAAGAGGAGGTCGCAGCGATCGACATCGTCGAGACCGATCGTCGCGGTGCCCGAACCGGTCACGCTCGCGAGGCCGACGCCCGAGGCCTGGTGGCAGTAGTACGAGCAGTTGTTGACATTGTTGGTGCCGTACAGCCGGGCGAAGAGCTGCAGCAGGAACGCCGCCTCGTTCGAGCTTCGACCGCTGAAGTAGAAGAAGGTGCGCTCGGGCGGCGTCTTCCGCAGTTGCTCGACGAGCCGATCCATCGCCTGCGACCACGACACGGTGCGGTAGCGGTCGTCGAGCGGCCCGGCGTGAAGCGGATGCACGATGCGGCCGAGCGACTCCAGTTCACGCGGCGAGAGCGACCGCAGCGACGCGAAGTCGTGGTCGGCCCAGAACTCGGGCGTGATCGCGCCGCCCATGTCCGCGACCATCGCCTGCAGCGACTTCTTGCAGACCTCGGGGAAGTGGCCGCTCTCGTTGACCATCCCTCCCGCCTGCCCGCCCATGCCGAGGGCACAGGTCTTGCACGCGTTGCGGGTCCGCATCGCTCGCCAGAGCCGCAGAACCCCACCGGCCTCGCGGGCCTTCTTCAAGGTGTAGAGGATGGCCGGGAACCCGCCGGCGGCGGACGGTGCTCGCATTCCTCGAGGATACCGACCCGGCGACGACGCCCGCGCCATCGACCGTGATAGGGTGCGGCCGAACGCCTGTCACCCTCCAGCACCCCGGCACCAGCACATGATCACCTACCTGCTCCACACCTACGACTTCAACCTTCGGCACGCCCGGCATCTCGTCACCGGGCTCACCCCCGATCAGGGCGTGGCCCAGCCCGGGGGGCTCGTGAACCACATCTGCTGGACGCTCGGACATCTCGCCACCGCGACGGATGTCGCGATGGCCGAGCTCGGGGGCGAGATGATCATCCCGGAAGCCACGGCCATGAAGTTCTTCCCGAGCGTGCCGATCACCGACGGGGTCGCCGACTACCCCTCGATCGAGGAACTGATGACCATGCTCGAGGTGGGTCACGCCCGGGTGGCGTCCCGCGTCTCCGAGGCGACGGCGGAGCAACTGGACGCCAGGCCGGCCATCGAGATGGTCCAGCGGCGGTTCTCCCGCGTCGGCGACTTCATCCACTACATCATGAGCGCCCACGAAGGCGTGCATCTCGGCCAGATCGCCGACGCGCGACGAGCCATGGGGCTCGAGAACACGGACCTCTGATCGAACGCGCCGTCGGCGACAGGTCCTGAAGTCGGCTGGCATGTCCTATCTGCTCCGGTGCCTCTGCCTTCTCGGGTTCTGCGGCATCCACCGGCTCTACACCGGCGGGCTTCTGCTCGTCGGCCGGCGCATCGACCTCTTCCCGGTTCCCGGCATGGTGGCCGACTTGAACAGACGCGTCGCCCTCGACATGCGACGCGTGACCGAGGACCGCTGACCGCTCGGCTCGATCGAGACGTGGCTCGGTGGCGCACATCGAATCTCGAGTGTCGAGTCGCGATTCCCCGCCTCACCCCGTCCACTCGGCGATCATGACGCCCAGATCGGCGCCGTCCACGGTTCCGTTGCCGCTGAAGTCGGCGGATCCCGGGCCCCCCCACTGGCTGATGAGCAGGCCGAGGTCGGCGCCGTTGACCCGACCGTCGCCGTCGAGGTCGGCGATCGAACCGCAGGTGCCGGTCGTGTCGAAGGTGAACTCGGCGGAGAGGCCGACGTTGCCCGCCCGATCCTCCGCCCGGACCTGGTAGACGACCGTCGCACAGTCGCCGACGTCGGGAATCGTGCCCGTCCAGATCGAGTTGCCCGACCACTGCATCGGGACCGCCCGGCCGCGGGCGGCCGCGGCCGCGTAGACGAGCTCCACCGATCGCGGCATGAAGCCTCGATCCGACGAGTACTGGTCGGCGACGAGCGCCCGGACCTCGAATGGTCCGGTCTCGCCGTCGGCCGGCGCCACCACGGTCACTGCGAGGAAGTTCGGCGCGATCGTGTCGCTGGGCCCCTGGTTCATGTAGATGCGGTTCTGGAAGTTGCCGCTCTCTCCGCTGGCGGTCACGCAGTCGGGAGCCCCGTCGCCGTCGAGATCGGCGAAGCCGATGTCGAGCGAGCTCTTGGTGAACGACGACTGCATGTTGCTGGTCTGGATCCAGCTGCCACTGCCGTTGTTGCGATAGAAGCGGTCGGTCGAGGCGAAGAGGGCCGCGACCACGAAGTCGAGGTCGCCGTCCATGTCCCAGTCGATGAACTTGGTGTCGTTGTCGTCGGAGGTCGGATTGGGAATGATGGCGGACGAGGCGTCGGTCCACCCCGTGCCGGTGCCGTCGTTGAGCAGCAGAAGTTCGCGGTTCGAGGTGCCGGAGTTCGCGCCGAGCAGATCGAGGTCGCCGTCACCGTCGCAGTCGGCCGCGTCGTAGGAGTACGTGGATCCGTCGGTCGGCAGCCCCGAGGTCAGCCGCGTGAAGTGGCCGGTGCCGTCGTTGAACCAGAGCTGGCTGCCGCCCGAGACGCTGGATCGGCTGCCGATGTGCAGGTCGAGGTCGAGATCGCCGTCGGCGTCGAAGAACAGGCAGTCCTGCTGGTCGCGGATGATCGCGTTGGGCGTATGGGTCGCGGTGACGTCGGTGAAGACGCCGGTGCCGTCGTTGAGGTAGAGGACCGGCTGGCCGTTGCTGCCGAAGCGGCTGCTGGTGCCGCTGTTGCAGAAGGCGAGATCAAGGTCGCCGTCGCCATCCACATCGGCGAACTGGCCGCGGGCGGACGAGAGGGTGCGATTCGGCAGTCCGGCGCTCCCGTCGCTGAAGACGCCGGTGCCGTCGTTGATCAGCAGCACCGGCTTCTTGTTGAAGTCGTTGGCCAGCACCATGTCCCAGTCGCCGTCGCGATCGACATCGCCGAACTCGACGCCGCGGAACCAACCCGTCACCGGAATGCGGTCCGTCGATTCGTCGGTGAACCGTCCGGTGCCGTCGTTGATGTAGAGCCGCGCCCGAAGCGCCGCCCCTTGCGAGGCGTAGCCCTGACCGTCGGCGAAGGCGATGTCGAGGTCCCCGTCGCCGTCCACGTCGCAGAACGAGAGCTGGTTGGTGTAGAAGGCCTGACTTGGGAACCGGGTGACGGTCTCGTCCTTGAACTGCTGGGCCGACGCGGCGGTGACGAGGCACGCGGGCAGGACGCCGGCGAGGACGAGGAACGAGCGCCGCGAACGAGTCATGTCTGGATCCGATCTGTTGGAGGCGGGGCGTGGGTGCGGATCGAGGCCGGGCGGCACGTACGAGTACGGCCGAGTACGGCCGAGTACCTCCCGCGACGACCCGCATCCACGGGACGAGGGGAGGTTCGACGGCCAAACCCGACCGCGGTTCCCCATCGTGACCCGCCCGGGGCGTGGGCACAAGCGATCCGAGGGAGTCGGGCGTGAAACACCACGCCCGACCCCGACTCGGATCGGTATGGGACCGACTCTGAGCCCGGTTCCCGGACCTCAGTCGCCGGTCCCGGTGCACGCCGGATGGAGGGCGAGGAAGCCCGCCGCCACCGCCTGCGCCCGCTCGACGCAGGCAATGTCCTCGTCCCCGGCCGCCTCGATCGGGTCCTCGCCCCGAATCCACGCCTCGACCGCAGGATCGACCGGCCAGAGATCGAGCATCGAGACCGCGCCGTCGGGCGCGAACGCAAGGCTGCCGTCGGCGGCCAACTCGAAGGGGATCTCGAGATACGCAGAGTCGATCGAGAGTTCCAGTGGTCCATCGCCCGGCCACGACATCGCCGCATCGACGGTCACCGCGACTCCGATCACGCCGCGTCGGGGCTCGTCGAACCGCACCTGACTGCCTTCGAATCCGGGGTCGAGTCGCAGGGCGACACCGCCCCCGACCCCGTCGAGATCGAGCGAGAATGCGACGGGCTTCATGCGACGACACCACGACTCGAGATCGTCGCCCGGGGCGATCTCGCCGGGTTCGAACGTCTCGACGACCGTGAGCTCTCCGGTGGCGGCGAAGCCCATCGTCTCGCCGAAGGCGTGCACGGAGACCATCGAGCCGGACCGCACGGTCCAGGCGTGCTCGACGAGCGGCCGGACCGACTCGGCGACCGCGATCCCCCCGTCGCCCCCGCTCGGCCGAGCCAACTGCAGTCGCGGTGGTGCGGGATCCAGCGCCAGCGACGCCGTCACGACATCGGCCGCCGCGAACGGGGTCGTGACGTTGCGGCCCGCCCAGTCCCAGCCGTCGCAGAAGTCGTCGGCGACCACCAGCAGCAGGCCGGCGGGCAGCAGCGGCAGCGCCTCGTTCCAGAGTTCGCGGAACCGATTCCAGTTGGCGTCCTCGCAGGCCGCCCGCATCTGCGTCGCGAGCACCGAGAACACCTGCAACCGCGTTTCGCGATCGTCGCACCCGGGTGAGTCCGGACGACGGCAGCACTGGAGCTCGTGCGCAAACCATCCGCTCGCCCCGGCCCTGACCACATCGCAGTACCGCTCCTGGCAGTCATGCGCGCAGCCGCCGAGCAGGCCGCATCCCGCCACCATGCCCCAGATTCCCGTCATGCCCACCGTGCCCGCATGCCCTGCGAGTCCCCGGCGAGCACCCTTCCCGCACCCTGTCGTCGACCCGCCTTCTGTCTTCAACCAGCCAGATGTCTTCAACCAGCCCATTGCGATCGTCCCTTCACGATCGCCCCCGGACGCCGCCGATGCGACGCCCCCGCAACCTCGAATGCGGCAAGACTAGCGACGCCCGGCGCGACTCCCGGAAGTCGTGCGGTTTTTCAGGGAACACGGCGTCCGTCCCCGCCGACGCCGAGTCGGCTCAGCGGATGAACCGCAACCGACCGAAGTCGGGCATTATCCGCGGGCCGCTTCCGGCCACCCCGATCGGGGCGGGGAAGTACACGCACCACGCCTTGCCGACCAGCAGGTCTCG
Organism: Phycisphaerae bacterium; assembly: GCA_030432455.1. Classification (GTDB taxonomy): domain Bacteria; phylum Planctomycetota; class Phycisphaerae; order Phycisphaerales; family SM1A02. Next base: position 5,590 of record JAUIHC010000068.1, read on the forward strand.
CGGCACGAGGAACGGGGCATCGTCGCCGGTCACCAGCACGCTCAGAGGATGCGGGCGGCCCCAGTACCGCGAGTCGCGACTCGCGCCGGAGTTGTCGCCGAGCATGAGGAACTGATCGGCGCCGAGCACCGCGGGCTCGAGCGGGTCGGTGGCGAAGAGCATGCCCTCGATGTACGGACCGTTCGCCGCGATCTGCTGGCGGCGGTCGAGGGTGTCGGTCTTGTAGTGCAGGTCGCGATCCACGCGGACGCGGGACATCTCGAAGGGCGACCCCTGGAACCGCCACGCCAGCCGCGGGGCCCGAGCGCGGAGCGACTTCGGCTCGACTCGATAGCGATCGATCTCGAAATCGGGGTACACCGCCGTCAGCCGCTGGAGTGGATTCCACTCGTACTCGAGCCGGACGACCTCGTCCCCGCCGACGCCGATCGTCAACGCCTGATCGACATGCGTGAACACGACATCGAGCAGTCCATCGGGACCCGGCTCGAATCCACCCTCGGACGCGGCCACCACGGCGCCGGTCGAGTCGCGCATCGTGATCGACGCGGTCCCGGCCGCAAGGCCGAACTCGAAGAGGTGATCGCGGGCGTCGAGCTGGAACGAGGTCTTGAACGCGGCCGGATCCTCCGGCATGATCGCGGCCGAGATGCGGACGTCGGAGACCGGGTCGATGTCGCGGAGCGAGATGCGGTTCGCCCGCTGGTCCTGCGGATATCGATAGATGTTGTACGCGTTGAAGTCGTCGATCGGAAGCTGGTCGTCCGCCCAGTCGAGGCGGGTCTCCCCCGCGATCCCGCATCGCCAGGTCCGGCTGTCGGCGAGCGTCCAGACCGATCCGGTGGTCTTGAACGGAGGACCGTCGAACGGGCGGCGCAGCCGAGCCTGCAGATCGACCGCGTCGCTCGGCACGAAGTCCGAGTCGTAGACCGGCTGCCAGATCGCCTCCTGGACATGCCGGGGGCGTCGGGCGATCCGGAAGTCCACGAGGCTGGCGCCGTGCGGCGCGGTGAAGATGTCGCCGTCGGCGATCAGGACCTGCTCGTTCGGGAGACCGGCGAGCCGTTTGATGTAGTTCTGACTCGGCCCGATCGGATCGACCGGGTTCTTGAAGACCACGACGTCCCAGCGGTCGGGCTCGAAGAACTCGTAGAGGTACTTGAGGACCAGCACGCGATCGCCCGCACCCACTTGGGACAGGATCGCGCCGGCCGGAAGTCGGCCGACGCCGCGATCCTGCGAGATCATCGGATCGACCGCGAGGACCGGCTGGTCGGGACCGGAGATGTTCTGAGCGAGGGCCGAGGGATCGAGCGCGTACTCGTACCCGGTGTCCGGGGCGCGGAACCGGACATGCTGACCCATGAGCGTCGGGGCCATCGAGCCGGTCGGGATCACGAAACCCTCGACCACGAAGCCGCGGAACGCCAGCGCGATCGAGAAGGCGACAAGCAGCGACAGGATCGTCTCGGGGACGTCGGTCTGGCGTTGATCTTGCTGGCTCATGGAGCGAGCACTCTACCGGGGCTCGAGGGCCCGGTCGCAGTCGATACCATCCCGCCATGGCCGAGTCGCTCCAGTCCGACACCCATCCCGCCCGCCCCGCCGATCGGTGCGGCCCCGGGATGCTGCTGGTCGTCTCCGGACCCTCCGGCGTCGGCAAGACCACCATCGTTCACCGCCTGCTGGAGCGGTTCGACGGCGTCTTCAGCGTCTCCGCCACCACCCGACCCCGCTCCGCGGCGGAGGTGGACGGCGTGGACTACCACTTCCTCGACGAGCCGACCTTCCAGCGGTGGATCGACGAAGGTCGCTTCCTCGAGCACGCTCAGGTCTTCGGTCGCTCGTGGTACGGCACGCCCCGCGAACCGGTCGATGCGCAGGTGGCCGAGGGCCGACTGGTCCTGCTCGACATCGACGTGCAGGGTGCGACGCAGGTCCGCGCCGCGATGCCGGAGGCGTTCGGGATCTTCATCCTTCCGCCCGACGAGGACACGCTGCTCGCCCGGCTCCGAGCCCGCGGTCGCGAGGACGAGGCCACGATCGAACGGCGATTCGCCGAGGCTCGACGCGAGATGGAGACCGCCCGGACCTGCGGGGCCTACGACGCCTTCGTCGTGAACGACGATCTCGATCGCACGGTGGAGGAGGTGGCGGCGTTGGTGGGGAAGAGGAGGGAGCGTGAAGAGTGAAGCGTGGAGAGCGGAGAGCGGAGAGCGGAGAATGGAGAATAGAGAGCGGATAACAGGTCACCGCGCCGCAGTGTGTCCACCACTGTCCATTCTCGATTCTCCAATCTCCCGCCCCAGCCTCCCCGCCACACCCGCGACGAGCGCCTCGAACACCTCGTCCTCGCTGCGGGTCGCATCGATCACCAGATGTCGGTCGGGATCGCGCGTTGCCTGAGCGAGATAGCCCTGCCGCACCCGCCGGTGGAACTCGGCCCCCTTCAGCTCCATGCGGTCGAGGTCCGCGGGAAGTCGCCCCGCCGCGGTCTCCTCGTCCACGTCGAAGATGACCACGAGGTCCGGCTCGCAGCCGCCGGTCGCGACGCGTCCGACCGCGAGGATCTCCTCGGGGTCGAGTCCGCCCGCGGTGCCCTGATAGGCGAGCGTCGAGGAGATGAAGCGGTCGGCCAGCACGAAACGACCGGCATCGATCGCCGGGCGGATCCGCTCGGTCATCAACTGCGACCGGCTCGCCATGTAGAGGAGCATCTCGCAGCGGAGCTCCATCTCGGCGTATCGCGGGTCGAGCAGCACGCCGCGGATCGCCTCGCCGATCGGGGTGCCGCCCGGCTCGCGGACGAGCTCCGGATCGATGCCGTCCGCCGTGCAGTGCTCGGCGAAGCGTCGAAGCTGCGTGGACTTCCCCGATCCGTCGGGACCGTCGAAGACGATGAAGCGGCCGGAGAGGATCGACGTCCAGTCATGCATGTCGCGACTATGACCGGAAGCCCGCCGGGCGGCAAGTCGACGGATCCGAGTCCGGGCCCGGCTCCCGTACCATCCCGGTCATGCGCATCGACGTCCGCGATCAGGACGGCACCCGGCACGGCCGCGTCGAGATCGACGAGGCGGCGCGGCCTCTGCGGATCCGCCCTCCGCTGGCGGACCGCGACGCCTTCCTCGACTGGGACGGCGCCATCGACGATGCGGGGAACCTGCGGAGCTGCGTGGTCTGCGGGCACTCCCGCGTCTACCGATCGCGGTCGCTGCCGCAGGTGACGCCGTTCGTGGTGCTGCTGGCCCTCGGACTGGCGACCATCGCCCTGCTCGGGTTCGCCACCAGCCCGGCGTTCCTCGCCCTGCTCGGGGTGGTGCTGGTGGTGGACATCGGCGTACTGCTCCTCGCCCGGACCCGGCTGGTCTGCTATCGATGCGGTTCGGTGTACGAACGACTTGGAATCGCCCGATACCACCGTCCATGGGACCCGGCGATCGCGGAGCGCGACACCCCCGCCGACGCTCCCGATCCTCCGGAGGGCACCTCGTGAACGACCAGGGCGAGCTCGTGATCTTCGGTGCGGGCGGACACGCGGCGGTGGTGGCGGACGCCGCGGTCGCGGCGGGTTTCGTGCTCGCGGGCGTGCTGGCGAATCCCCGGCCCGAGACCGGCGGACAGCCTCCGTTCGGCGGCGTCCCGTGGCTGGGCGACCCGGACGATCCGGCGGCGGCACTGACGGATCTCCTCGACCGGGGCGCGTTCGTCCACGCCGCGGTCGGCGACGCCGCGGCCCGACGCCGCTGGCTGGAACCGCGAAAGGCGTCCGCCACCGCGATCGTCCACCCCTCCGCGGTCGTCTCACCGTCCGCGACGATCGAGCCCGGCGCGTTCGTCGGGCCGCGGGCGGTCGTGAATGCGCGGGCGACGATCGGACGCGGGGCGATCGTGAACAGCGGCTCGATCGTCGAGCATGATGCGATCGTCGGCGAGTACGCACACGTGGCCCCTGGCGCGATCCTGCTCGGGGCGGCCCGGGTCGGGACCGCGGCGATGATCGGCGGCGGTGCGGTGGTGCTGCCCGGCATCGAGATCGGGGCTGAGGCGACGCTCGCCGCCGGCGCGGTCGCGACGATCGCGGTGCCGCCCGAGGCGACGGCGATCGGCGTGCCCGCCCGGATCCGCTGAGTCGTCGAATCGCGGGACCGACGCCGGGTCAGAAGATCGGGATCGACCAGGCGATCAGGCGGGCCAGCGGGACCACCAGCAGGAAGGCGATGGCCCAGCAGACCAGCAGCAGGCCGAGCAGTCGGCCGCGGTCGCGGAAGGCCAGCATCGAGACGCCGGCGATGGCGACGATGCCGAGCACCCCGTGCACCACGGTCTGCAGCACCTGCGAGTCGAGGGGCACCAGACGGACGACCGCCGCCAACGCCACCGCGAGGGCCAGACGACTCGCGACACTCCGGACATCACCGAGCGGCCGCGCCTCGGCCCACGCGGTGGCGCGGGCGGCCGCCAGACCGCAGGCGACCAGCACGCCCGACCCGACGACCAACCGCAGCACCGCGCCGAAGCGGGCGCCGACCCGCGGGGCGTCGAGGACCGCCGCCCCATCGGCGTCGAGGAACCGGCCGTCCTCGCGGGGGTGGAACGACGACCACCCCGCGATCATCGCGAACGCGACCGTCGCCAGCAGCACCGCCGCGGGGATGAGGTACGGCTTCCAGGCCGCGTCCGCGACGAGCGGACGGGCCGGCTCGTCGGCGTGGTCGTCTGCGTCGTCCTCGCCCGCCGCGTCGCTCGCGGTCGGCGCAGCCGGATCGACGATTCGATTGGTCACGATGTCGTACCCGCACGACGGGCAGACCATGATCGAGTCGTCCTCGGGCATCGGCGCGCCGCACGCCTGACAGCGGCGGTCCGAACCGCCGGACCCGGCGTCGGCCGCGGGCATCTCCGTTCGGTCGATGGAGGCCGCATCATCGACCGGCTCGAGGTCGTAGGTCGCGTCCTCGGAGGGCGAGACCGACTCCGCGTCCTCGGGCTGTCGATCCTCGTCGTTCATCGATCCGCTCCGATCTTCCGGGGGGTGGTCTGACGCGACACCTCGGCTCGGATCGTATCGCGCCATCCGGGGGCGACTGTGGATGGCCTGTCGGTGGGCGGCTGGAGGTCGAATCGGATGGTGCGGCCGGGAG
>JAUIHC010000544.1 GCA_030432455.1 Phycisphaerae bacterium
CAGGCCGATGCGAGCCAGAAGCAGCTTCGCGAGGTCGAGGCCGAACTCGACCGCATCCGCACCGAGGAGCGGGCGCTGGCGGATCGTCGCGAGCTGGCTCGCCGCGAGTTGGAACTGGTCCGCGGCGATCTCGAGCGGGTGCGGGAGGCCCGCGAGCGGGGGGCCGCCCTTCCCCGCGAGATCGATCTCGCCGAGCAGAAGGTGATCGCCGCCGAACGGGCGTCGCTGCTGCTCGACGAGGCGACGAATCTCCTGCCGGTGCGTCGCCGCGGCGCCGAGGCTCGGATCGACCAGTTGGAGGCGGCGGCGTCGCTCGCGCGGTCGCAGGTGGACCGGTGCGAGATCACGGCGCCCTTCGCGGGCGTGATCGCGGATGTCCTGGTGACCGAGGGCGAGCAGGTCGCACCCGGCTCGCCGATCGTGCGACTCATCGATCCGGAGCGTCTCGAACTTCCGCTGCGGATTCCGGCGACCGCCCGCGGTCGCGTGCGGATCGGCGACCGCGCCGTGGTGCAACGGACGGTGCGGGGCGAGCCGCGGGAGAGCCGCGTCATCCGGATCGCGCCCGAGGACGAGCCCGGCAGCCGCACCATGATCGTCTATGTCGATCTCGACGAGTCCACCGCCGAGTTCGTCCCCGGCCTCTTCGTCGCGGGACGGATCGTCGAGTCCGACACGCCGCCCCGCATCGTGGTGCCGCGTCGGGCGATCCGGAACCAGCGTCTGCTCGTGGTCCGCGACGGACGGATCGAGCATCTGCCGGTCGAGACGCTCTTCGCCCTCTCCGAGTCGCGGCCCGGCACCGGACTCGCCGACCGGCAGTGGCTGGTGCTTGCCGACGGCGTGCCCGCGGGGACGACGATCGTGGTGGACGGCAGTCGCGCCCTCGAGGTCGGTGCCGCCGTCGTCGTGCGACCGCCGGTCGCCTCCGAGGTCGCGGGGCCGTGAGTCTTCCGTCCTTCGGCGCTCGGAACCCGGTTCCCGCCAATCTCCTGATGATGGTGCTCATCGTCGGAGGCATCTGGTCCGGGCTCACCATGCGCCGGGAGTTCTTCCCGGAGATCGATCCCGAGGCGGCCCGCGTCGAGCTGGTCTACCCCGGGGCCAGTGCGCCCGAGCTCGAGGACTCGCTCGCCCGCAAGGTCGAGGACGCGGTCGGCACCGTGGACGAGGTGCGCCGCATCGAGACCACCGTGAGCGAGGGCAGCGGGGTGGTCGTCGTGAAGTTCGACGAGGGCACCGACGTCTCCGAGGGCGTGGACGACGTCGAGCGGGCGATCGAGCGGCTGTCCGACCTGCCGCCCGATGCCGAGCGGATCCGCGTGGTCGAGTTCGAGCCGAATCTTCCGGTGGTCATCGTCACGCTGTTCGGCGACATCGACGAGCGCACCCGCAAGCGGGCGATGCGGGGGATCATGGACGACCTCGAGTCGCTGCCGGGGATGGGCACGCTGCAGGTCTCGGGGCTCCGCGACTACGAGATCCGGATCGAGGTGCGGCCCGACCGGCTCGTGCAGTACGGACTGCCGATCACCGCGGTGGCGGACGCGATCTCGGCGTGGACGCTCGAACTTCCGGGCGGCACCGTGCGGGATCGCGGCGGCAACGTCTCGGTGCGGACGATGGGCGTCGAGGAGAACGCGGAGGCGATCGCGGGGATCGTGGTGCGGGCGCTTCCCGGAGGCGACGCGATCCGGGTCCGTGATCTGGCGACCGTGAACGAGGGCTTCGTCGATCGTCCGGTCGAGGAGTACTTCGACGGCGAGCCCGCGGCGAGCGTGACCATCTACAAGACGGGGCGTCAGGACGCGGTCGAGATTGCCCGGATGGCGTATGCGTATGTCGCCGGTCGGCACGGCGAGGCGTTCCCCGGCGCCGCGTGGGAACCGTGGATGCAGACGGCGCCGTGGGAGGCGTATCAGCTCGGTCTCGATGCCGGCGAGCCGCTGCCCGCCGATCTCGTCGTGCACAACGATCTCTCGCGGTTCATCCAGGGCC
>JAUIHC010000069.1 GCA_030432455.1 Phycisphaerae bacterium
CACCCCCTCGACCGCGGATCTCGCGATCGGGGCCCGGGACGGCATCGGGATCGAGGCCCTCGCCATCGCGATCCGCCGCCGCATCGTGCGGGACGAGGATCTCACCTTCCGCGGGCGATGGGCGTTTTCGGATCCGTCGGGAGGCCGAGGCCCGGAATCGCCACGCGAGGCTTGCGGGACGGACGCCCGGGAGGCATAGTGGCCGGGGGAGCTCCCATGCCCGTTCCGGATGATGCCAGCCTGCTCGATGCGTGCCGCCGTGGCGATGACGCCGCGTGGACGATGCTGGTCGAGCGACACGGCGGGCTGGTGCGGGCGATCCCCCGCCGGTACGGGTTGCCCGCCTCCGATGCGGACGACGTGACGCAGGCGACCTTCCTCGCGCTCCACCGATCGATCGATCGGGTGCGGGACGGTCAGGCGCTGCCCGCCTGGCTCATGACCACCGCCCACCGCGAGACCTGGCGGATCGGTCGCGAGCGGGGCCGACGGCTCGACCTCGCCCGCGATTTCGAGAATGTCCAGCACCCGGCCGAGGACGTCCTCGCCGACGGCGAGGATCAGGCGTTGATCCGCCGGGCGATGGAACAGCTGGAGGACCGCTGCCGAACCCTCCTGGAGCGGCTCTACGCCGCCGATCGACCGCCGTACGAGACGATCGCCCGCGAGTTCGAGATGCCCGTCGGCTCGATCGGCCCCACCCGGGCGAGGTGTCTGGACCGACTTCGTCGGATCGCCGAGCGACTGGGGCTCACCGCCGCCTCGCCCCGCTGAGCCGGGTCCGACGAATCGATCCCCGAAAATCCGCCGGAATCTCGGATCGGGGCGTATCAGGGAGACCGGCCCCCCACTCCTTCCCCGGCAGTCCCCCGTTTCTGGAGCCCGCCCCCATGTCCGAGAGCCCCCTGGATCCCGAGTTCCTCGCCCGCCTCGAGCGTGCGGACGCGGGCGAGGGCCCGTCGGACGATCCGATCGCCCGGATCGTCACCGCCCTGCGGACGGATCTGGCCGACCGCCCGGATGACGCGCTCCTGCGGCGGTTGCGGGCGATCGGGGCCCCTCGTCCGGCGACCTCCGTCGGCGGGTCCTGGTGGCAGACGCTCGAGGCGGCCGTCGCCGAGTTGGTCGGTCGCTCGATGCCCGGTCTTGCCGGCGTGCGTTCCGCGGCTGCGGCGACCCACCTCGCGTTCGAGACCGGCGACCTCGCGGTCGATCTGTCGGTGCAGTCGATCTCGCCCGATCGTTGGCGGATCGAAGGCGTCGCCGAGCCGATCGATCCGGCGGGGCCGACGCCGCGACGGCTCGCGGCCCTCCGCCCGGCCACCGAGACCGAGCCGGACCTCGTCGCAGAGCACGAGATCGACCTCGACGGCCGGTTCGCCTTCACGGTGCCCACCGGTCTTCATGCCATCCTGCTGGAGCACGGCGGCCGGGCGATCAGACTCGACCTTCCCGACCTCACCGACGATTCGGGCGCTGCATGAGCGAGGACGGGACCAGTCTCGACCTCGAGCGGTGGCGGGGTCTGGACGCCCTCGGCCGCCGGGACGCCCTCGCCTCGCTCGAGAATCTGGGGACCGCGCTCGAGACGCTGGGCCGCGAGATCGAAGCGGCCGCCCGGGCCGAGCCCGCACTGGCCGCGGATGACGCCGCCGCCCTGGCAGACACGCTCGGCGAACTGGACGGCGCCCCGGCGGTCGCCCGCGCCGATCTGCTGCGACTCGCCGCCGGCGCCCTGGCCAACCTCGGAAAACACGAGGTCGCCCTCACGACCCTCGACTCGGCCCGCCAACTCGCGGCCGAGGATCCGGTCGTCGCGGCCCGGGTGGATGTCGCGTCGATGCAGCCGCTGGCGAAGCTCGGCCGCGTCCGCGATGCGATCGAGCTCGGAACGCGGGCGTGCGGCGTGCTCGAACGCGAGGGGCGTCCGGATCTCGCGGCCCGAGGTCGCTTCAACCTTGCGAACCTTCGGAAGATGTCCGGCGATCACGCCGGTGCCCTCGAGGAGCTCCGCACCGCGGAGGCCGAACTCGGTTCGATCGCGGCGATCGCGGCGACCATCGAGAACACCCGCGGCGAGTCGCTGCTGCAGCTCGATCGCGTGTTCGAGGCCCGAATCGCCTTCGAACGGGCGATCGACGCGTTCGAGGCGACCGAGAGCGGGTATGCGATGGCGATGGCGATCGGAAACCTCGGCGATCTGGAGGCCCGCAGCGGACGATTCCACGAGGGTCTCGCCGCCTTCGATCGTGCGATCACCCTGATGCGCAGCGTCGGGGCGGAACCGCAGGCGCGGCGGCTGGAGGTCGATCGGGCCGCGCTGCTGCAGTCCGTCGGGCTGCACGAGGATGCGGCCGAGGAGGCGAGCCGTCTGCTGCCCGCCCTGGCGACCCTTCCCGCCGAGGCGGCGAGGTCGTGGGTCGTGGTGGCCCGCGCGGCGCTGCGACGCCGCGATGCCGACTCGGCCCGCGTCGCCGCGAGCGCGGCGCTGGAGACGGCGGGCGATCTCGAACCGTGGCGGACCGACGCGATGCTGCTCGCCGCCGAGAGCGCGATGACGGCAGGCGCGGCCGACGAGGCCCGAGGGCACCTGAACGCGGTGGACCGCGGGCGTCTGGGGATGCTCCACCGAGCGGTCACCGCCCGCATCGAGGCGGGGATCGCGATCACCGAAGGCCGGGTCGAGGACGCGATCGACACCATCGATGCGATCGACGCCGATCTCCTGCCCGAATGGGTGGTCGCGGAGACGATGCTGCCCGCCATCGACGCGCTCGCGATCGCCGGACGCATCGAGGATGCGATCGACCGAGCCCGCGACGCGAGTCGCCGGATCGATGCCGCCCGCACGAGCTGGCGGACCGAACGACTCCGGGCCGCCTGGACCGGCGGGCGGATCGAGATCCATCTCCGATTGATCGGACTGCTGCTCGACCGCCGCGGCGAAGGCGATCTCGCGGAGGCGCTCGCGGTCGCGGAACGCGCCCGAAGTCGAACCCTGCTGGAGCATCTGGATCGAGCCATCGGCGAGTCCGGCGAGGACGATCGGGAGGTCGCCGGCTGGCGCAGCGAGCTCGAGGCCCTGCTCTCCCGACTCGAGGACGACGATCGGAGCGGCCGGGACCGGAACGGCCAGGATGGGGACCACGAGCACCGCCGCGATGTCGCGATGGCGATCGCCCCCGCCCGCCTCGAACGCATCCGCACGCTCCAGCGGCTCATCGACGATCGGCTCGACGCGACCGCCGACCCCGACCTGACGCCCGCCGCGAGGCGGCCCGAATCACTCGGCGCTCAGGCCACGATCGCGCCCGACGAGGCGATCATCACCATGCTGCCGACCGGCTCGGAGATCGCCTTCGTGCTGCTGCGTCCGGGCACCACCGAGCGACTGCCGCTGACCGCGAGCGTGCGCGAGATCGAGGGGCTTGGCGACGCGATCCGCTTCGACGGCGAACGATGGTCGGCGTGGTCGGCGGGCGGCCCCTCGGCGGACCGACGACGCGACGCGGCCCTTCGACGACTCCGCATGCTCCACCGGAAACTGGTCGAGCCGCTGGGATCGGCGCTCGACGGCGTGGATCGGCTCGTGATCGTGCCGACCGGATCGGGGCAGGCCCTTCCGCTGCATGCCGCGCTGGATGCCGACGACCTGAGCCTCGGTGAACGACTGGCGATCACCCTCGCGCCGAGCCTTCGGATCCGGGAACATCTGCTGGCGACCACCCCCCCGCCCCGAACCCCGCGGTGGTTCGTCGCCGGGGTCGCCGATCGACGGGCCCCGCGGATCGAGGCCGAGGCCCGGTGCGTGGCGGAGATCCACGGCGACCGACCGCGACTCGGCGGAGAGGCGACGGTCGAGACGGTCGCCGCGGGGCTCTCCGAGTCCACCATGGCGCACATCGCCTGCCACGGACGCTTCGAGCCTGCGGCCCCCGAGGCGAGCGGTCTGCGGCTGACCGACGGCTGGCTGACGCTGCGACGGCTCATGGCCTGCCGGCTCGATCTCGACCTGCTGGTGCTCAGCGGATGCGAGACCGCGCGAGGGCGGGTGGCCGCGGGCGACGAGGTCGCGGGTCTGCCGCACGCCGCGATGCGGGCGGGTGCCCGCCGCGTCGTCTCCTCGCTCTGGAGCGTGCCCGACGAGGACGCCGCGGAGTTCATGATCGCCCTGCACACGCGGATCGCCGAGTCCCGGTCGGCCGATCCCGCGGACGCGATCCGTCATGCCCGCCGGGAATCTCGGAACCTTTCGCCGCATCCCGCTGGCTGGGCGGCGTTCCAGGTCCATGGTGTCTGATTGGAGTTCCCGATGCGTCCATCCCTCCATCCCCGCCATCTCCGACGCGTCGCTTCGACGATCCTGCTCGGACTGCCGACGCTGGGCCCGATATCCATCGCCGCGGCCGGGGCGGACCTCGATCCGGCGATCCGCGAGGAGGCGATCGTCCGCACGACCGGCGATCCGCAGTTGAACGCCGTGCTCGCGGCGATCGCCGACCGCTTCGGGGACGCGGTGGTGCTCGAATCGATCGAGGGTCGGAACATCCACCGCATCGGATTCGAGCCGGGCCCCAAGGACACCGACGGCGAGATCCACGCGTTCATCGAGGGACTGGCGCCCGCCGGCCTCGCGATCTGGTCCGAGCAGAACTACGAAGGGCGGGCGAGCGAGGGTCGTACCGACTCGCTGTGGCTCAGCGGGATCACCAACGGCCCCCAGAGCTTCGGCGACCAGTACGCCTGGGACCGCATCGGCACGCCTGCCGCCCACGCCCGCGGTCTCGGCCAGGGCGTGCTCGTCGCGGTGCTGGACACCGGCATCGACGCGACGCATCCGCATCTGGCCGGACGCCTGGCGGGCGGGGGCTGGAACACGATCCTCGAGACCGACGACACGACCGACGGCACCGACGGCATCGATCAGGACGGCGACGGTCGGATCGACGAGATGGCCGGACACGGCACCTTCGTGGCGGGCATCGTGCGGGGTGCGGCCCCGGAGGCGTTCATCCTGCCGGTGACGGTCCTCGACGACGACGGCATCGGCGACGCGTTCAACGTCGGACAGGGCTTCTTCCACGCGATCGATCGCGGCGCCCACGTCATCAACGCGAGTTTCGGCTCGACGTACCAGTCGGCGATCATCGAGGACGCCCTCGACGAGGCGGAGGCCCGCGGCATCGTCGTGGTCGCCGCGGCGGGCAACGAGTCGGTCGAGGATCCCGCCCAGTACCCCGGCACCTCGTCCAATGCGATCGGCGTGGCGGCGGTCCGGCCCGACGACGTCCGAGCCCCGTTCAGCAACTACCACGACAAGCTCGACCTCGCCGCCCCCGGGGACACCATCAATCCCCGCACCGACCAACGGATCGTGAGTTCGCTTCCCGGCAACGCCTGGGGATCGTGGGAGGGGACGAGCTTCGCCACCGCGATCACCAGCGGCGCCGTGGCGGTCGTGCGATCGCAGCGGCGGCACGAGATCGAAGGCATGCCGCCGGCCGAGGTCACCGACCTGCTGACCGGATCGCTGGAATCGACCGCGGTCCCGATCGACGCGATCAACCCCGAGTTCGAGGGCATGCTCGGCGCCGGTCGGCTGGACCTTGGTTCTGCGGCCGCGCTGGGCCCGGTCGCGACGCCCGCGGCGGACCTGAACGGCGACGGCCGGGTCACCGGTGCGGACTTCGGGCGGCTGCTCGAAGGCTGGGGCCCCCGCCCCGGCGGCCATCCCGCCGATCTGGACTTCAGCGGCGTGGTGGACGGGATCGACCTCGGTCTTCTGTTCGCGAGCTGGACGGGCTGAAGGACGGCCGAACCGGGAATCGTCGAATTCCTCCGATTCGTCGTATCAGGCCGCGAGCACGAGGCTCCTTCGAAGGACTGGGAATGTCCTTCACAGAACTGGAGCCGTTCATGCATCGCGTGAGATTCATCCTTCCCCTCGGCGTGCTCGCCGTCGCCGCCCCCGCAACCGCACAGGTCGCCCTCGACCCCGCATCCACGATCCCGACCGGATCGCAGCCCTCCGGCGTCGCCATCGGCGACTTCACCAACGACGGCATCGCCGACCTCGCGGTGGTGGTCGAAGGGCCGGACCGCATCGAGATCCATGCGGGCGACGGTCTCGGCGGGTTCTCGCTCGCGGGTTCCGCGATCCTGCCCAGCTCCTCGAGCCCCGGGGTTCTGGCCGCGGGCGACCTCGACGGTGACGGCGACCTCGACCTGATGGTCGCCCTCAAGGACTTCCTGACCGTGCAGGTCGTGACCAATCAGGCCGGCACGCTCGTGGCCGGTGCCCAATTCGGCACCGGCGACGAGACGAAGTCGATCGATCTCGGCGACATCGACGGCGACGGCGATCTCGACGCGATCACCGTGAACCGACGCGACGACAGTGCGACGCTGCTGGTGAACACCGGTGGCGGCGCGTTCACGGGCACCCAGTTCGCGACCGGCGCCGACCCCCGCGGCGCGACCTTCGGCGACTTCGACGGCGACGGCGACCTCGACATCGCGATGTCGGCCCATGACGACCGCCTCATCGACATCCTCCGCAACACCAACGGCTCGTTCAGCCCCTGGACGAGCCTCTCCACCGGTGCCCAGCTCCGCCCCGAGGGCGTGACCGCCACCGACCTCGACGGTGACGGCGACGACGACCTCGCGGCCGCCGTCAACGGCGCGATCGGCGACTTCGCCGCGGTCTGGCTCTCCGGCGGCGGCGGCTTCGGTGCGATGAACACCACCGCAAGCGGCGGCACCAACGCGTCGGAGATCGCGACCGCCGATCTGGACTGCAACGGCCTTCCCGATCTGGTGGTCCTCAACATCGACAGCCCGAACCTGGGCGTGCTGCAGAACCTCGGCGGCACCTTCGGCGCGGCCACCACGGTCGCGGTCGGCACGGATCCGGAATACATCGCCATCGGCGATGCCGACGGCGACGGTGACCTCGACATCGCGGCGACCAGCCGCTTCGCCAACACCGTCACCCTGACCGGCGGCACCTGCGGCACCGGCGGTGGCGATCCGGTCTGCGGCAACGGCGTCTGCGAGCCCGGCGAGACCACCGACTGCGTCGACTGCCAGGGCGGCGGCGGCCCCGTCTGCGGCGACGGCATCTGCGATCCGACCGAAGGTCCCGACTGCGTGGACTGCCAGAACAACCAGCCCGGCGACTTCACCTTCGCGACCGCGGCCGCCGCGCTGGGCACCCGTCCCATGGGCATGGCGATGCTCGACGCCGACGGCGACGGCGATCTCGACCTTGCGACCACGGTCGAGGGGCCCGATCGGGTCCAGTTCGTCCTCAACACCGGCGGTGCGTTCACGGCCGGCGGATTCGTCGCCACCGGCGCGTCCTCGAGTCCGCAGGAGCTCGTCGCGGGCGACTTCGACGGCGACGGCGACGACGATCTGCTGGTGGTGATCCGCGACCTCATGGTGGTCCGCACCCTTCGCAACGACGGCGGCGTGTTCACCAACGCCGGCGACGCGGCGATCGGCGAGCGAGGCCGCGGCCTCTCGATCGGCGATCTCGACGGCGACGGCGACCTCGACGCCGCGATCGCGAACCGGCTCTCCGACACCGCCACGATCCTCGTGAACGCGGGCGACGGGACCTTCACCGGCACGACCATTCCGGCGGCGGGCGAGCCCCGCGGCACGGCGATCGGCGACTTCGACGGCGACGGCCAGGTCGAGATCGCGGTCTCCGCCCACGATGTGTCCGCCATCCGGATCCACGGCCCCGCTGCGGGCGGCCACGCGGTGGAGTCGACTCTGAGCACCGGCGTGGTCCGACCCGAGGGACTCGCCACCGGCGACTTCAACGGTGACGGCCTGACGGACCTCGCGGCCGCGGTGAACGGCGACGCGTTCGAAGGCGTGCGAACCTGGTCGGCAGGCAAGATGGGCCTCGTTCCCGCCGCGACCGCGGCCAGCGGCGTGGTGAACACCTCGGTGATCGCCGTCGGCGACCTCGACTGCGACGGCGACCTCGACATCGCGGCGGTCGGCACCGACTCCAACAGCATCGGGATCCTCGCGGGTGACGGCACTGGCGGGTTCGCCCCCGGTCTCGCCATCGCGACCGGCATCGCCCCCAAGCAGATCGCCCTCGGCGACCTCGACGGCGACGGAGACCTCGATGTCGCCACCTCGAACCGCGACTCGAACAACGCGACCATCGCGTCCAACGACTCGTGCCCCGACACCGGGATCGTCGGCGACCTGAACGGCGATGGTGCGGTCAACGGTGCGGACGCGGGTCTGCTGCTCGCTGCCTGGGGCACCGCCGACGCGGCGGCCGACCTCGACGGCAGCGGTCTCGTGGACGGTGCCGACATCGGCATCATGCTCGCCAACTGGAACGGCTGACCCCCCCCAACGATCTCGGGACCGACCGGGCCTCACGGTCCGGTCGGTCCCGGATCTCGTCATTCCCAGGGCCCGTCCGCACCGTGCGGCGGGCCTTTCTCGTGCGTGCCGGGCACATGCGAACGACGGGCACCCCCGAAGGGACGCCCGTCGCGTGAAGGTCGGTGATCGGCGGGTGACCGCCGGGGCCGGGTCGATCAGAGCCCGACCGTCGCGAAGCCCGCGTCCACGTAGAGGCACTGACCGGTCATGCCGCTCGAGAGATCGCTGAGGAGGAACGCGGCGCAGTCGCCGACCTCGCGGCCCTCGATGTTCCGCTTGAGCGGCGCCTTCTTCTCGACCCAGTCGAGGATCTCACCGAATCCACCGACCGCCATGGCGCTCATGGTGCGAAGCGGACCGCCGGAGATGCAGTTGGCGCGGATGTTCCTCTCACCGAGCTCGAGCGCGAGGTAGCGGGTCGTCGCCTCGAGCGCGGCCTTCGCGACGCCCATGACGTTGTAACCGGGCACCGCCTTCTCGGCGCCGTAGTACGAGAGGGCGATCATCGCCCCGCCGTCGGTCATGAGCGGGGCGGCGTGGTTCGCCATCGCGGCGTAGGTGTAGGCGGAGATGTCCATCGCCTGTGTGAAGACCTCGCGGGGCGTCCCCACGAAGCGGCCGGGCTGGAGCCAGTCCTTGTCGGCGAAGGCGATCGAGTGGACGAGGAAGTCGAGGGTGCCGAACTCGTCGCCGATCTGCTTGAAGACGTTGGCGATGTCGTCATCGCTCGCGGCGTCGAGCGGCTTCAGCCAGGGATCCGAGACCCCCAGGGCCTCGATCGAGCGGCGGACGCGACGCTCCATCTTCTCACCGGGAAGGTGGGTGAACAGGCACTCCGCCCCCTCGCGAAGGAGGCTCTCGGCGATCGAGGAGGCGTACGACCGCTCGTTGGCGATGCCGACGATCAGTCCTCGCTTGCCTTCCATGAAACCCATGCGACGTCTCCGAACAGGGGGTTGGGGTCGAACATCCGGCCGCCCGTCGAGGGCCGAACGACGGACCGGGCAAGGTACCGGGAGCCGGGCACGCCCGCGTGGCGTCCCCGCCCCGGGCCCCTCCCGCTACACTCTCCGGCTTCCCGAGCGCGCGTAGCTCAATGGATAGAGCATCGGTCTTCGGAACCGAGGGTTGGGGGTTCGAGTCCCTCCGCGCGTGCCTTCCCGCCCCCGGCGTCCTCACGACGCCGGGGGCGTTGTCATTCGGGGAGCCCTCTGCCGGTCGGACGGCGGGCGACTCTTCATTAGAATGACCGCATGACCTCTGGAAAGGACCGACGAGACTGGCCCGTTCGGATCGTCGATCTCCACGATCCCAGTGCGACGGAGAGTCTGGCGGCGGCGGATCGTCGCTGGTGGATGTCACGCCCCCCCGAGGAGCGGATGGCCGCCCTCGACCGGATTCGCTTTGAGCATGACGGCCCCCAACCAAGACTGGCTCGAGTGGCTCGAGTCGTCTCTCTGAAGGATCAGCGTCCCGCGCGCCCCCAGAACCAGCCTGCGAACCCGGATTCGATCGAAGCGACCCGACCTGACCAGAGCGGCGCCGACGCCTGACCGCACCGCCCCCCGCCGCTCACCCTCTGCCGCGGGTCAGCCGTCCGTCCTTCCAGCCGAGTTCGAGGCTCGCCTCGCCGATGAGAAAGGCTTCGAGCCACGCGCCCGCGGCGTCGTGACGCCACGACTCGGGGTCGAAGAGCGGCTCGTCGGTCGCGCCGGCCTGACGCTCGAGGTACCAGCGGGCGAGTTCGCCGCGGCTGGTCATGAGGCTCGGGGCGATGTGGTCGGCGAGGCATCGCAGACTCAGCGCCGACCAGAGGGCGTCGATCCGCATGCGGTCCTCGGCGGTCTCCTCGCGGGTTCGGGTCGTCTCGAGCGGCTGCATCGGGCCTTCGAGCGCCTCGCGGATCGCCGTCGCGATGCGGTCGCCGTGCTCGGCCGCGAGTCGTCGGCCGACGTTGCGACAGGCGGCCACCGCGGCGGCGTCCTGCGGGAGCGATCGCGCGAGGTCGTTGACCGCCTCGTCGCTCATCGCGACGCGGTGCGGCAGGTCCGCTTCCCTGGCGATCTCGTGACGCAGCTCGACGATCGCCCGCAGCACGGTCGCGGTCTTCGCCTTGAGGCGCGATCCCTTCATGATGCGACGGATCTGCTTCTCCGCATCGAACTGGCCCACATGGCGGCGACGCGACTCGTCGCACTCCCGCATCGCCCATTCGAGCCGACCGGTGGCCTCCAGTCCTTCCCGGATCCTCG
>JAUIHC010000070.1 GCA_030432455.1 Phycisphaerae bacterium
GCGATCCCCGCCCCGCCGGCCGAGACGATCTGGTCGAGCGCGACGATCGCCCCCCAGATCGCGTCCGCCCGCCGCTCGCCCGCCATCCGCCCCGCCGCCTCCTCGAAGGCGTCCGCCGCCTCCGCGGGCCGGCCGAGCTCCAGCAGGTTCCACCCGATCAGCATGGTCGCCGCCCCGACCGCGTCGGGGAACGACACCGCGTCGGACTCCGCGATCGCCTTCCGGAGCAGATCCACCGACTCCGCGAACCCGAGGGCCGCGCCCTCGGCGTCGCCGGCGTCGCGGGCCTCGACCGCGAGTCGGTTCCGATCGAGCCCGCGGACATAGCCGAAGACGAAGCCCCGGTCGCCCAGCGCGTCGAGCCCGAAGTCCGCGGCCAGCGATCTCACCTCGCCGAGTTCACCACGGGCCGCGAGTTCGGCCAGCGCCGACTGCGCGAGCCGACCGGCCGCGGGATCGCGGTCGAACCGTCGCAGCCCGCCCACCGCGGCGAGTCGGATCCACGCGAGCGGGATGGTGTCGTCTCCCCGGGTCCGCGCCGATTCCACCATCGCCTCGAACCGCTCGCCGGCCTCGCGGAAGTCGCCCGCATCGATGAGCGAGGCGAGTCGCCACGCCGGCGCCGCACGACGGATCGACTCGTGGGTGACGGCCATCTCCAGTCGATCGAACCAGCGGGCCGCGACCTCGGGCGAATCGATCGCCGAGGTGACCATCGCGTTGGCGAGGATCGCGTTGGCGAAGCCGTCGGCGGCCTGCAGGTCGATCGAGACCTCGTCGACCTCGGGAATCGGCGAATCGCCCTGCAGCACCGAACCGAGCGCGAGCTGGGCCCGCTCGTACTGGCCGCGATCGTCGGTGGCCCGCCCCAGGTAGTACCGACTCCAGCCCTCGATGAGTCCGGCGTTGGCCGCGAGTTCGAGCCGCCGCTCGATGCGGTCCTCGACGCCGCGTCCCCGACCTCGGGCCGCCTGCCGGGCCTCCTCGTCGGCCCGGGCCCGCACGGCGCCGGTCTCCCGGGCGATCTCCTCGAGCTCGGCGAGCGCCTCGGTCACCGCCGCGGGCTCGGCCACGCCGATCCGGTCGTCCTCGAGCACCTGCGACGCCCGGGTGTAGCGGTTGCGGACCAGCGCCACCCGCAGTTCGCCCGCGTCGTCGTCGGGCACGATGTCGATCATCCGCATCGACCGCGTCACGATCGCGGCCCGCACATCCTCGTCGTCCTCGCCCCGGAGAAGGCGGGCGTAGGCACGGGCGAGTCGTCCGGCGATCCGCTCACGGGCCGCCTGATCGCCGCGGGCCTCCTCGAGGGCGACCTCGAGATGCCGGGCGAGCAGTTCGTCGAGCCCGCGTGACTCCAGCCACGAGGCGGTGCGATCCTGGGCCACCGCCCGACCGACGCCGAGGTCCGACCCGAGCACGAGTGCCGACAGGCCGAGGCCGACGAGCATCGCCGCGGCGGACCGCCGGCGTGGGCGAGACCGGGCTCGACGGATCGACGCGGACCCGAGCGGTTCGGAATCAGCCTCCGGCGAGGAGGGCGACACCGGCGATGTCCCGGCGACTCGTCGATGCGGCACGACGACGCAGGGGGTCGATTCCGGGCCTCGGAGTCCCGATGGATCCGTCGAGCGCGGCCTAGTCGTCGACCGGGACATAGGTCACCTCCTTGAAGCCCGCGTCGCGGCCGCACTGGATGGCGGCCGCGGCGGCGGCGACGGTCGGACCGTCGAGCACCCGGACGAAGAGTCCCGGACCCTTGGGAAGATCGCGCAGCGCCGCCAGCAGGTCGTCGCGGGTCGAGAAGCTGCGGGCGCCGATCGACCAGACGACCTCGCCGTCGCGGAGTGCCACCTCGACGATCTGCGGTTCGAGATCCTGCTCGCTGGTGCCGGCGCTCGAGCGGTCGATCGCGAGGTTCGGGCTGAGCTGGTCCTCGCGCTGCGAGACGATCGTGGTGAGCAGGAAGTACGCCAGCAGCAGGAAGGTGACGTCGATCATCGACGACATCGACAGCACCACCCGACGGTTCCCTTCGCGATGTCTGGGGGCGAGTCGCACGAATCAGGATCCCGGGGCGGTGGCGATGCGGACGGCGGGGACGCCCGCCCGCTGCAGGGCGAGAAGCACGCGGTTGAGGGCGGCGGTCGGGGCGTTCCGGTCGGCCCGCACGAGCGGCCGGAGGGCGACGGCGGCGTCGCCCGCCTCGATGACCAGCTCGGTGGCCATCACCTCGAAGTCCGCGAGATCGAGCGTCTCGGACGCGATGACGATCGATCCATCGGCCATCACGTTCACGATGAGCCCCGCCTCGGCCGCATCCTCGACCTGTTCGCCCGCCTCGGTGGGCAGGTCCATCTCGGCGCGGGAGAACTGGGCGAGCTGCGCGGTGGTGAGGAAGAAGATGAGCAGCTGGAAGACGATGTCGATCATGGGGGTCATGTCGACGGGAAGCTGACGCTCCCGGGCCTTCCGGACGCCGACGTTCACGAGGCGCCTCCCGCGGGCGCCGGCGCACCGACCGGTCGAGGCATGCCCGGCGTCGCCGCCCCGGATCCCTCGCCCGACGCCTCCAGCAGCAGCACCATGCGGTCGAGCTCCTGTCCCGCCTCCGACGCGATCGCGTCGATGCGGTTGCGGAAGACCGTGAACAGCGTGACGCAGGGAATCGCCACGATCAGTCCCTGCATCGTGGTGATGAGCGCGAGCGAGATGTTGCCCGCGAGCGACTCGTAGTAGTTGGCGTCGTTGACGGCGCTGCTGGCGACGGTGTCGAACGCACCGATCATGCCCTGCACGGTGCCGAGCAGACCGAGCAGCGGGGCCACGGTCCCGATGATCCCGAGGGCGTCGGTGGCGCGATAGAGCCGGGCGGCCTGCTCCTGACCCGCCTCCTCGATCGCCTGCTTGATCTCGAAGGCACCGAAGGGCGAACGCAGGAACCGGGTGAGCCCCGGCGAGAGGATCCGGGTCAGGAAGGAGTCGTTGGACGCCTGATTGCAGTAGTCCAGCGTCGCATCGACCCGACCGTCGGTGAGCATGTCGCGAATTGCGACCACCTGCCCGGGCGGCAGGAGCGACGAGCGTCGGATCTGGATCGAATGGATGACGACCAGGCAGACCGCCACCACGCTCAGGGCGACGATGATCCAGCCGATCACGCCGCCGCCGGTGATGTAGGTGAGCAGGCTGGCCCCCTGCTGCTCGCCATCTCCGCCGAGGTCGGCGGTCTGGGCGAGCATGGAGGTGAGGATGGCGGGGTCGAGGGGATTCACGGGGCGGACTCCGTTCCGGAACGGGCGGGATGTTCGAAGGCGAGGATCGCCCGAAGCACCGCGGCATCGTCGTCGCGGTCGATCCGGGCGAGGGCGTCGGCGGCCAGGTGCAGGGCCGCCCGTCTGATGGTGAGCGGGGCGGCGTCCTCGAGGGCGAGGACATTGATCAGGTCGAGAACGCCCGCCAGCACGGCCTCGCGGTCGTCGCCCGCGAACGCGATGGCGGCGCTGCCGGCGAACCAGCGGATCCAGGCGATCCGCCACGCGGGCATCTCGTCGATGCGATCGAGCACTCGCCGTCGGGCGGCGGTGCGGACCTGCGGATCCTCGGCGTCGAGTCGCGTCAGGTCGAGCAGCAGGCGGGTCCCCTCGTCGAGACCGCGTTCGGCGAGATCCGGCGGACCGGCGCGTTCGACGAGCCGGACCCACAGATCGCGACGCGCCTCGGATGTGTCCGAAAGGATCGGCGTGTCGCGGAGCCGGCGACGCAGGGCGATCGGGTCGATGTCGTCCCCCACCGGCGGCGCGTCGGGGACGAGACCGGTGGCCTCGTCCACCACGCTCCCGGAGAAGGCGGCCCCGTCGAAGCGGTCGCTCCGCCGTCCGGCCATCGCGAGTTCGCCGAGCACCAGCGCCTCCGCGAGCGTTCCGTCGGTGTCGCCGAGCGCGATGCCCGCCCGCACCAGCCCCTCGAGGGTGGCCGCGGCCAGCTCACCCGGGATGCGGGGCCCGAGTTCCCAGGCATCCTCGAACGCCGTCCGGGCGAGCCGGGCATCACCCCGCTGGAGTCGGCGGATGCCGCGCCAGATCCGATCGCCCTTCGCCAGACCGTCGGACACCCCCACCTCGAGGGTGCCGTCGGACGCAGGGTCCACCGCGGCGATGCGATCCCAGGCGATCCGTTCCTCCCGCACGAGCCCGCGGTCGGAGATGCTCGCGACCAGTTCGTCGGGCGTCGCCACCACGCGGTCCACCCGCCAGGGCTGCAGCCCGCTCCGTCGATGGACGAAGCGATCGGCGGCGCCGGCAGCCATCGTGACGATGGCGAGGGCCGCGATGACCGCCATCGGTCCGTGCCATCGTCGCGATCGCCGGATCACGGTCTGGCTCCCTGGTCCGGGACATAGCGGAAGACGCCCTCGGTCCGCTGGGCGATCTCGCGAAGCTCATCCTGCGAGGCGTCGCCGCTGAACGCGATGCAGTTGATGACCGCGGGTTTCCCTCCCGGCTGCAGATTGAGTTGGATCACGTCCGAAGCGGTCCCGACCGGGACTTCGCCGTCGGTCAGGAAGAAGACGACATCGGGCCGCTCGTCATCGCTCCAGAGGTACTGGAACGCGGGGAAGGGCTGGGTGCCGCCGCTGGCGCCGATCGACGAGAGCCAGCCGCCGGTCGCGCGGACGCGGCTGCGACTCGCGCGAAGCCAGCCTCTCTGAAAGGGGGGAATCGCGACCTGGTTCGAGTAGAGGGCGATCTTGAACTGCGCGAAGTCGGGAAGCGCCTCGAGCGATCGCTGGAGTTCCCGCATGGCCAGCTGGAGACGGCCGTTGTTGCCCATCGATCCGGAGATGTCCACGATGTAGGCGAAGCGGTTGCCCCGGGCCTGGATCCCGAAGAACGCGGTCCCGGCCCCCTGCCCGGCGCCGAGTCCCATCCCGCTGCCGACGCCGTCGCCGCCGATCTCGGTCGAGAGCCCCGCCGCCCCGCGATCGATCTCGAGCTGCGGGAGCTCGAAACTCTGGTCGATCTCGAGGGCGAGCGACTCGTCGCCGGGATCGATCTCGAGCTCCGGCGTGAGCATGTCCTCGGTCTCGAGCGGCTCCAGCATCTCCTGAAGCGTCTCGTCGGACATGACCGAGAGGTCGAGCACCACCGGGGTCGGTCCCGCGGGTCCGGGCGGCAGTGCCTTGTGGCTGAGCGAGAGCCAGATGATGATCGCGATGTGGATCGGCAGACTCACCGCCAGCCCGAGCAGGGCGAGGTGGATCCGCCGCTGCCGCACGAGCCGACGGCGTTCCTCCACGAGGTCCCTGATCCGGTCCTGAAGCGCCCCCGCATCCAACTGTCCGTTCGAATCGGACGTCGGGTTGTCGGGGGTCGGTTCCGAGGCCATCGAGCCACTCCACCAGTGAGACGGGTGCCGACATGACGCGGGACGCCCCGTCGGCACGACGGATCGACGGGGTCCGCCCGGTCTCTTCGGCGTTCCCCACGCGATTCGGTTCCGAATCCTACGGCACCGGGAAACCGCCCGCAGTTGACCGTGGGCACCGTCGCGGGCGACACTCCCGGATCCCGCCACCCGAACTCCCCGGAGCCCGACATGACCACCGCCCCCCGCCGCGTCGTCCTCAAGATCAGCGGCGAGAGCTTCACCGCCCCCGGCACCCTCGGGATCGGCCCCGACCAGCTCGGCCACATCGCCAGCGAGGTCGCCGCCGCGTGCCGCCTCGGTGTGCAGGTCGCGGTGGTCTGCGGCGGCGGCAACATCATCCGCGGCGCGACGCTCGCGAAGTCGGGCACCATCGACCAGTCCACCGCCGACTACATGGGGATGCTGGGCACCGTCATCAACGGGGTGGCCCTCAAGGAGGCCCTCGAACGGCAGGGCGTGCAGGCCCGCTGCATGTCGGCCATCAACCTGACCGCGGTCGCCGAGCCGTTCATCCGGCTGCGGGCGATCCGGCACCTCGAGAAGGGGCGGGTGGTGATCCTCGTCGCCGGCACCGGCAACCCCTTCTTCACCACCGACACCTGCGCCAGCCTCCGCGGGATCGAACTCGGGGCCGACCGCCTGCTCAAGGCCACCAAGGTGGACGGCATCTACTCGGCCGACCCCAAGAAGGACCCGACCGCGACCCGCTTCGACCACCTCACCTTCGCCGAGGCGATCGAGAAGCAGCTCGGGGTCATGGACATGACCGCCCTCACCATGTGTCGCGAGCACGATCTGCCGGTGCAGGTCTTCGACTTCCAGGCGACCGGGAACATCGCCCGGGTGGTCGGCGGCGAGACGATCGGCACCATCGTGGACAACCAGGCGT
This sequence comes from Phycisphaerae bacterium, assembly GCA_030432455.1. Taxonomy (GTDB): domain Bacteria; phylum Planctomycetota; class Phycisphaerae; order Phycisphaerales; family SM1A02. The sequence goes on from JAUIHC010000070.1 coordinate 6,320, forward strand.
CCTGATCGCCCCGAAGGCCGCGCCGAATCCCGTACACTCGCCCCTTCGATCGAGGTCGGACCGCCGTCCGTCCCCGGATCACCCTGGAGAACCTTGATGGACATCGACGAGATCCTGCTCGAGACCTCCGACGGCATGGACAAGTCGCTGGAGTACCTGCAGAAGGAACTCCGCGGCATGCGGACCGGCCGGGCCAACACCGCCCTGCTCGAATACGTCAAGGTGGACTACTACGGCTCGCACACCGACCTGCGGGAACTCGCGGCGATCTCGGTGGCCGAGAGCCAGCAGCTGCTCGTGAAGCCCTTCGACCCCGCCTCGAAGAACGACATCATCAAGGCGATCGAGGCGGCCGACCTCGGGCTCAACCCGATGGCCGAAGGGCCCGCGATCCGGGTGTCCATTCCCGCCCCCTCCGCCGACCGCCGACGCCAGCTGGTCACGCAGGTCAAGAAGATGGGTGAGGATGCGAAGATCGCGTGCCGGAACCTCCGCCGCGACGCGATCAAGGGCATCGAGGCGACCGGTGGCGAGCAGAAGCTCTCCGACGACGATGTCGATCGCGCCAAGAGCGAGGTCGAGGACGAGACGAAGAAGCACGTCACCCGCATCGACGAGATGGTCTCCAAGAAGGTCTCGGAGATCGAGGAGGTCTGAGTCCCGGGGTCAGGAGCCGACCGCGTGCAGATGTCGCCGGAGAGGCCGCCCCCCCGCCACCGGACCACGCCGTCCCGGTGGATCGCGATGCTCGCCTCCGCGCTCACCGCGGTCGCGGCCGCGGAATCGACCGGACATGCGGGCGGCGTCGAGGTTCGACCGCCTCATGCTCCTCCCGACACCCCGCTCCCGCGGATCGTGGTGGATCGGGACGACATCGTCGTCGACCGCGACTGCGTGCTCGTGCCCGGCCCGAGTCCGGTGCGCGACCGCACCGGCAACGGCGTGGTGCGGATCGTCGCGGACGGGATCGAGGTGTCGATCGAGGGTGCGATCCGCGGCGGCGACGACGCCGTCGAGCCGGACCGTCGTGACGGCGTCGGCATCGTGATCCTCGGAGACCGTGTGACCCTGCGAGGCGGCGGCGTGCACGGCTTCCGGATCGGGGTCGAGGTCCGCGACGCCGACGACGTGGTGATCGAGGATCTCGACGCCTCCCGCCAGTTCGCCCAGCGGCTCGGCTCGACGCCCGACCGCGAGGACGCCGCGGACTGGCTCTGGCCGCACGAGAACGACGAGGGGCAGTGGTCCACCCGCTACGGGGCGAGCGTGCGGGTGGTCGGAGCCGCCCGCCCGACGCTCCGACGGATCCGGGTGCGCGGCAGCCAGAACGGACTCATGCTCGAACGGGTGACCGACGGACTGGTCGTCGACTGCGACTGCTCGTTCCTGAGCGGCTGGGGACTGGCGATGTGGCGGACCTCGGGTTCGACGATCGCCCGCAACGCCTTCGACTTCTGCGTCCGCGGCTACAGCCACGGGGTCTACAACCGGGGACAGGACTCCGCGGGCATCCTGATGTTCGAGCAGTGCGTCGGGAACCGGGTGCTGGGGAACTCCTGCACCCACGGCGGCGACGGCATCTTCGGCTTCGGTGGTCGCGAGGCCCTCGGACAGATCGCACCGTCGGAACCGGTCGATCCCGGGTGGCACCGGCACCGCGGCAACGCGGCGAACCTGTTCGTCGGCAACGACCTCTCGCACGCGGTGGCGCACGGCTTCGAGATGACCTTCAGCCACGGCTGGGTGCTGGAGTCCAACCGCCTGCACGGCAACGGCATCTGCGGCGTCTGGGGCGGCTACTCGTCGCAGGCCCGGGTGCGGGGGAACGACTTCGCGGACAACGGCGAGATGGCATACGGCCGCGAAGGGGGAGGCATCGACATCGAGCACGGCGTCGGCAACGAGATCGTCGCCAACCGGTTCACCCGCGACACCGAGGGCATCGAGCTCTGGTGGGACGAGGACACCGCCCTGCTCGCCACGCCGTGGGCGCAGGTCAACGATGTCCGCAGCGCCGACAATCGCATCAGCGACAATCGATTCATCGACTGCGGCACCGCGATCGATCTCCGCCGCACCGACGGCACCGTGATCGAGCGGAACGAGATCGTCGGTGACGGCGTCGGGCTCGTGCTCGAGGAGTCCTCGGGCACCGTGCTCCGCGGGAACCGCCTCGACTGCGCCGAGCCGATCCGGGGCGGCGATCTTCTGGACAACGGTCCCGTCGTCGCACCCGGTCCGCACGAGCCTGCGGCCCTCGACGCCCCCGGGGACACTCGCCCGGTGGGCGCTCGTCGCGAGCTGGCCGGTCGCGACCGGATCGTGATGACCGAATGGGGACCGTACGACTGGGCCACCCCGCTGCTGCGGCTCGAGAGCTCGACCCCATCGCGACAGGTGTGGCGGCTGCTCGGCCCGCGATCGATCGCCGAGGTCGCGATCGAGGGATGCCCGGCGGCGACGGTCGCCCGCGGCGAGGAACTCGATCGCGTCGTGGTGAGCCTGCCCCCGATCGACGGCGGTGCCGGCCTCGCCCCGTACCGCCTGCGGGTGGTTCCCGAGGGCGGCGACCCCATCGAGGTGGCAGGCCGGTTCCTGCGGGCGACCTGGGAGATCGAGACCTTCGCGACCACCGCCGATCCCCGCGAGGACGAGGCGGGCTGGACGACGGACCGCCGCCGCCCGGCCCTGACCTGGACCGCCGAGCGGCTCGACCTCACCTACGGCATGAACGGCCCGATCGACCTCGCCCCGCCGGACGCCGTCCAGATGCCGGAGGTCCCGCTCCCGACCCGGGAACGCTTCGGGACCGTCGCGAGGGCCGTGTTCCGGCTCCCCCCCGGCCGGTATCGGATCAGACTTCTCTCCGACGACGGCGTGCGGGTCCGGGTGGACGACCGCGTGGTGCTGGAGAACTGGACCTGGCACCCCCCGACCGAGGACCTCGCCGAGTTCGAGCTCACCGAGATCCGCAACATCGAGATCCTGATCGAGCACTTCGAACTCGACGGCTACGCGGTGCTGCGGGCCGATCTGGAACCCCTCGACTGAGCCGGGTTTGACCGGCGACGGTCGGGCGGCCAGACTACCTCCGCCCCCTCTCCGGAGCCGATGTGCGCTGCCCCTACTGCGATTCCGCCAAGACCTCGGTGGTCGATTCCCGCCCCAGCGAGGACGGGAGTTCGATCCGCCGCCGTCGCGCCTGCGAGAACGAGGGCTGCGGCCAGCGGTTCACGACCTACGAGCGGATCGAGAAGGCCCGCCGACTCACCGTCGTGAAGCGGGACGCCTCCCGCGTGCCGTTCGATTCGGAGAAGATCCTGCGCGGCCTCCATGCGGCCTGCGGGAAGCGTCCGATCGCCGAGGAGACCAAGGAGGAGATCGTCCGCGGCATCGACGAGGCGGTCCACCGCGAGTTCGATCGCGAGGTCCCGACCTCCGAGATCGGCCGCCGCGTCTCGGCGGCGCTGCGGGGCATCGACGCCGTCGCCTACATCCGCTTCGCCAGCGAGCAGGAACAGTTCGGTTCCGCGGATGATTTCGCCGATCTGGTCGAGGAACTGAAGCGGAAGCCGCCTCCACCTCCCAACCAGGCCCCGCTCTTCGACTGATCTCCGTTCGATCCAGTCCCTCATCCTCCACCCCTCCGCACCCGCGACGCCTCCGAGCACCCGCCATGCCCCGCATCACCCTCCCCGACGGGAGTGAACGCACCTACGACGCCCCCACCACCCCCGGACGGGTCGCCGCCGACATCGGTCCCGGCCTCGCCAAGGCGGCGCTGGGCGCCACGATCGACGGCCGGTTGTGCGATCTCTCGACCTCGATCGACCGCGACTGCACCATGTCGCTGATCACCGCGAAGACCCGTGAGGGCGAGATCGACGAGCAGGCGCTGTTCCTGATCCGCCACTCGGCTGCGCATGTGATGGCCGAGGCGATCACGAATCTCTTCCCCGGCGTGCAACTGGTCTACGGCCCCCCGGTCGAGCAGGGCTTCTACTACGACATGTCCTTCCCCGACGGCGTCGCGATCTCCAGCGACGACTTCGAGCGGATCGAGCAGGAGATGACCCGCATCGTGAAGGAGGACCGCCCCTTCACGCGCTACGAGCTGCCGCTCGCCGAGGGACTGGAGAAGCTCCGAGGCGAAGGCTCGAAGTACAAGATCGACAACGCCGAACGCGCCGCCGAGGCGGGCAGCGGCGAACTCTCGTGGTACGCGACCGGCGAACCGGGCACGAACTGGGAGGACCTCTGCCGCGGCCCGCATG
>JAUIHC010000545.1 GCA_030432455.1 Phycisphaerae bacterium
GACCCACGAGGAGATCCTCCGATGGGGCGCGGTCTGGCGGCTGGACTTCCGCCCGTGGACGCTCGTCACCTCGGTGTTCCTCCACGACCCGTCGGGACTCGGGCACGTCGGCTTCAACATGCTCTTCCTCTGGGTCTTCGGGCAGGCGGTCGAGACCCGGCTCGGATCCTGGTGGTTCCTCGTCTTCTACCTCGCCGGCGGCGCCTTCGCCTGCGTCGCCCACATGGTCGCGACGCCCGCCCCCGCGATCGGCGCCTCCGGTGCGGTCGCCGCCGTGTCGGGGGCGTACCTCGCGCTCTTCCCCCGTTCGCGGGTGCGGGTGCTCTTCGTGTTCATCATCATCGGGCTCCACCACATCCCCGCGACGTGGTTCATCCTCTTCTACATCGCCATCGATCTGCTGAGCCAGGCGAGCGGCCTGCTGGGTCGCCCCAGCGACGTCGCGAACGCCGCCCACCTCGGCGGATACCTCTTCGGATTCTCGACCGCGATGGCCCTCCTCGGCGTCGGGCTTCTCCCCCGCACCGAACTGGACGCCCTCTTCCTCGTGAAGCAGTGGCGACGGCGTCGGGAGATGCGGCAGGTGGCCCGCGCCCACGGCTCCGCCTTCGACGGGTCGTCGCCCACCACGCCGGTCCCGAACCGGGTGCGGCAGTCCGACGCCATGCCGCCTTCGGAGAGCGACCCGGACGCCCCCCGCCGCATCGCGATCGCGGACGCCCTCCGGAACGACGACGGCGCGACCGCGCTTCGCCTGTTCCGCGAGGCTCCGGGCGGCATCAGACTCGGCGAGGGCGCCCTCGCCGACCTCGGGAACCGGGCGATGGCGGCGGGCGAGGTGGAGACCGCGATCCGCGCCTACACCGAACTCCTCGATCGCCGCGGCGACCGGGCCACCGGCGACGGCGGGCCGAGCGACGACTTCCGACTGCTCCTTGCGTCCCTGTTCGTGCGCCGCGTCGATCGCCCCGCCGACGCCCGGCCGCTTCTCGACCGACTCGCCGCGAGTCGGCTCTCGCCGCAGGAATCGGCGCTCCGGGACGCGCTGCTCACGGAGATCGGGGACGCCCCCGCCAAGCCATGATCGACGCCCGGCTTCCCATCCGCGGACCACATCCGTTCGTCAAGATCTGCGGTGTGCGCACCGCCGAGGACCTCGCGGTCTGCGATGCGTGCGGCGTCGATGCGGTCGGCATCGTCTTCGCCGAGGGCTCGCCTCGGCAGGTCGATCCGGCCGCCGCGATGGAGCTGCTCGCCGCGATGCCGGACGCGATCGAGCCGATCGGCCTCTTCGTCGATCCCGAGATCGAACTCGTCGAGCACTGGCCCGGCAGCTGGATCCAGCTGCACGGCGACGAGACGCCCGAGCGGGTGGCGTCGATCGCGATGGAGACCGGGCACCGGATCGTGAAGGCGATCCCGTTCGACCCGGAGGCGTGCCGAGTCTGGGACGACCATCCGAACGTGGAACTGCTGCTCATCGACGGCCCCCGTGGCGGCAGCGGCCGCGGATTCGATCATGCGGCGCTCGCGGCTCTGATGCCGGAGCTCCGGACTCCGGTCGTCATCGCGGGCGGCCTCGGCCCGGAGTCGGTCACGGGTGCGGTCCGCGTCATCCAGCCCTTCGGCGTCGATGTCTCCAGCGGCGTGGAGCGTGTGCGCGGGGTCAAGGATCACGAGCGGATCAGAGCATTCGTGACCGCGGCGCGATGCTGACGCGAGACCGCCGACGGGCGCCCGATCCCGAATCTCTCGCCACGTCGGACAGGCGCCGAACACGAACTCGGACCTCGACCATCATCGCGAGATGCGACGCCTGTCCCACGCCCCCCAATGGTCGATCCTCTGTCCTCCATCCTCTCTGGGTTGTTCTTCTGGGTTCCATCTTCCCGCCTCACCCCGACACCATCTCCACGACCGCTGACGGTCCCGCCGCGGGCACGGCGCGGCCGCCCTTCGCCGCAATCC
>JAUIHC010000071.1 GCA_030432455.1 Phycisphaerae bacterium
GTTCCCGGCTCGCTCACCCGGACGAAGTCGGTGATGAATGCCGTTTCCTCGGGACTTGTCGCGGAGGCGAGCGTGCCCCCCACCGCGGCGGCCGCGGCCTGGAGGTCGGCGTGCGTCGATCCCTCCGGCACGCGGATGTTCGCGTAGTAGTGACCGTTGCCGCCGTCGTCGACCGTCCACTGCGGCGTGATCTCGGTCGGGTACGGCGGCGGGGCATCCCCGAAGGTGACGCTCAGCGTGCCGCTTCCGGTCGCGGTGCCGTAGCCGCCGACGCGGACCAGATACGTCTCACCCGCGATCGCGGGAAAGGTCATGAGGGACGAGAGGTTCGGGCACCCATCGCCGTCGTCGTTGCAGGCGACGAGCGTGCCTCCGCACCCGGCGTACGCGGCGAGTCGCGTGTCGTAGTCGGCCTGTCCGCAGGTCGAGACGATGATGCCTGTGTCCTCGACGGGCGTGATCGCGTACCAGACGTCCGGCGCGAACGTCGTGCCGTATCCCTCGTCGCAACTCCCGGGAAGATCCGGGCCGTCCAGGGTGGCTCCGACCGTCGTGAACGCGGTGTCGCCTTCGCCGATCTCGATCGCGTCGGCGCAATCGTCGTTGGGCAGATCACCGCCACCACCGCCACCGCCCCCGCCGTTGCAGGCGGAACCGACGGAGCCGGCGCAGGTCACGTCCCATTCGACCTCGCAGCAGAAGGCGTCGATGGCACAGACCGCCTCGCAGCACGCCGCGTCGTCGCATCCGGGCGTGCCGTTGGGCACCGAGCAGTCGCCCGCGGCGGGATCGCCGCAGACGTTCCCGGTCGCATCGCAGTTCTCCGCCGCGTAGCTCACGCACGCATCGTCCCACTCGACGTCGCAGCAGAACGAGTCGAGGTTGCAGACCGTGGTGCAGCAGGTCGCGTCATCGCAGCCCGGGGTGCCGTTGGCCGCGAAGCAGTCGCCCGCGGTCGGATCGCCACAGGGATCGCCCGCGAATGCCGCGGCGGCCAATGCGAGTGCGAGTCCGCCCGTGATCGGGCGGAGACTCAGAGAGAGGTGTCTCATGGTGTCTGATCTCCTGGATGTGTGATGACGCGGCCGCCATCCCCGCGGCCATCGTGTTCAAGGCTACTTCCTCGGGAAACGACCACCGAGCGCAGCCCGCCGAGGCAGCCCCAAAATCGTCCGGGTCCACCCCCGTTTCGGGCGCCCGCTCCCGATAACCACCCATCACCGGATGCCCTTGTCGCCTGTCCGCCGCGGTCTTGAGTGGTACCATCCTCGATCGAACGGCCGTTTCAGACGAATGTTTGAATCTCGCCGACCCTCTGCCCGAAACCCGGGCCACCCCTCTTCAGACTTCAGACCCTCCGTTCCGAGATCTGCGTGTCCTCCCGAAACGCCATCCTCGACGCTGCGACCACGATCTTCGCGGACAAGGGCTTCGAGGCCACGAGCATCCGGGAGATCTGCGCCGCCGCCGAGGCGAATCTGGCCGCGGTCAACTACCACTTCGGAAGCAAGGCCGGGCTCTACCGCGAAGCGGTGCTCGACGCGTACCACAAGGTCTCGACCACCGAGATGCCGACCCTCGCGGGCTGCGACGGCGACGGCGACGCGGCCCTTGCCGCATGGATCGACTGGTATGTGGCGCGGTCGGTCCGCCCCGGACGGGATCCCGCCACCCGACTGCTGCTTCGAGAGGCGGCCCAGCCGTCGGAGGCGCTCGCGGGCGTCGTCGAGTCGGTCATCCATCCGGTCTATCGCGGGTTGGAGGAGATCGTGGCGACCGTTGCCGATCCCCCGCTCGACCCCCGCACCCGCAAGCTGCAATGCCTCTCGATCATCGGCCAGTGCCTCGTGCACCGGGTCTGCCGCGAGATGATCGAACGCCTTCCCGTGGAACCCGCCCTCGGCCCCGACGACGCGGCCGCCATCTCGGCGGTCGTGCTCGCCAACACCCGCGCCGCCCTCCGCCGGGCGCCGATCTCCCCTCAGGAGTCCGCCTCGTGAACCTCGTGTCCGCCCGCCCCGCCCCGCTTCGAACCGGCGTCCTGCTCGCCGCCGTCGTGGCGGCGGGCTGTTCGCCCCGTGCCCTCCGCGAGGAGACCGACCCCGAGGTGCCGATCCCGGCGTCGTTTGCGGCGGCCGACGAGAACGGCCCCGAGGTCGTCGCCCCCGACGACTGGTGGACCGCGTTCGGGGAGCCCGGCCTCGACCGCGCCGTCGCCTCCGCGTTCGAGGCGAACCTCGGACTCCGTCAGGCATGGGCGCGGCTCGCGCAGGCCGAGTCGCAGGCGACCGTCTCCGGCTCGTTCCTCTATCCCGAGGTGAACATCGACAGCTCCATCGGCCGATCGAAGTCGCTCTTCGCTCTCACCGGCCAGAGCTTCTACAACAACCGGTATGCGGTCGGCCTCGGTCTGAGTTGGGAACTCGATCTCTGGCGGAAGATCGCCAACCGCGCCGAAGCCGCCACCCTGCTCGCGGTCGCCGGGCGCAACGACGCCGAGAACACCGCCCTGCTGCTTTCGGGCAGCGTGACCGACGCCTGGTTCTCGATGGAGGCGCAGCGGTCCCTCCTCGCCCTCATCGAGTCGCAGCTCGACGCGAGCCGCCAGCTCCTCGAACTCACCGAGCTCCGCTACGCCCGCGGCGTCGGCACCGCGCTGCAGGTCCTGCAGCAGCGACTGCAGTTCGAGTCGCTGGAGGCCGAGGTTCCCGACGTCCGCACGCGATACGAGACCGCCCGCAACTCACTCGCGGTGCTCCTCGGCACGCCGCCGGAGATGTTCGATCGTCTCGGCCTCGAACCCGACGCGACGCTCCCCGAACTCCCCCCGACCCCGACGCTGCCGTCCCCTCGCGATCTCCTCGATCGTCGCCCCGATCTGCGGGCCGCGTTCGCCCGAGTCGCCGCCGCCGACCGCGAGGTCGCTTCCGCGGTCGCGGACATGCTCCCGAGCATCCGGCTCTCGCTCACCGGCGGCTACCAGTCGATCACCGCCGACACGATCTTCGACGACGCCGTCTGGAGCATCGCGGGCAATCTCGTGCAGCCGTTCTTCGACGCCGGCCGCCGCGACGCCGAGGTCGGTCGACGCGAGGCCATCCTGCGAGAGCGGCTCGACGCGTTCAGCGAGCGGTTCCTCGTCGCGCTCCGCGAGGTCGAGGACGCCCTGATCCGCGAGCGGAATCAGATCGAACTGCTCGCGCAGGTGCGACGTCAGATCGAGACCGCCCGCGCCGCTCTCGACGAGAGCGAGCTTCTCTTCGTGAACGGCCAGATCGAGTACCTCGACGTCATCACTGCGCTGCAGAGCCTGCAGCGACTGCAGCGTCAGGAGGTCGCGGTCCGCCAGACGCTGCTCGCCAACCGCGCCGCCCTCCATCTCGCCCTCGGAGGCGAGTGGACCCGCGACCTCGAACCGCCCGCCGACGACGACGCGTCCCCGGCCCACACCACCGCTTCGCCCGCCGACTCCGATTCCTCCGAACAGGACCCCGACGCATGACCGCCCCGACTCCCGACGACGCCACCCCAGCCCCGCCGCCGGCGGCCGTCCGCGCCGCGGTCGCGGTCGTCCGGTTCGCGATCCCGGTCGCGATCGTGATCCTCGCCGCGATCGGCGCCCGCATCCTGCTGGCCGAGCGGCCGCAGGCCGAGCGTCGCGCCGTCGAGGCCCGGGCCACGCTGGTCGAGACGATCGTGCCCGAGCCGGCCGCCCAGATCGCGGAGATCGTCGCCTACGGCACCGTCGAGGCGCATCGCACGCTCACTCTGCAGCCGCAGGTCTCCGGCCGGATCGTCGAACTGAACGACGATCTCCGCGAAGGCGGTCGGATCCGGGCCGACGAGGCCCTCATCCGCATCGACGCCCGCGACTACGAGATCGCGATGATCCAGCGTGAGGCCGAGGTCGCCAACGCCGCGGTGGCCCTGCAGCTGGAGGAGGCCCGCGGACTGGTCGCCGAACGCGAGTGGGAGATGCTCGGCGACTCGATCCCCGCGAACGAGGCGGGCGAACGACTCGCCCGTCGCGAGCCGCAGCGGATCGAGAAGGAGGCGGCGCTGGCCGCGGCCCGCGGTCGTCTCGCCCAGGCCGAACTCGACCTCGAACGCACCAGGATCACCGCCCCGTTCAACGGCCTCGTGCTGCAGGACGACGTGGAGATCGGTCAGGTGGTCGGCCCCCAGACCCGGGTCGCGACCATCGTCGGCACCGATCGATTCGACGTGGTCGTCGCGATTCCGATGGATCGCCTCACCTGGCTGCGGGCCGACCCGGAGAATCTCGCCGACAACTCGCCCGCGATCGTCGTGCAGGAGCTCGGCGACGGCCGCACCGTGCGACGGATCGGCCGCGTGGATCGCATCATCGGCGAGGTCGAGCGATCCGGACGGCTCGCGCGGGTGCGGATCGCGGTGGACGATCCCTTCGGGCTCGACGCCGAGACCTCCCCCGATCAGCCCACCTCGCTGCCCCTGCTCCTCGGAAGCTACGTCCGGGTCGAGATCGAGGGCCCGACCGTCGAGGACGTGGTCGAGCTTCCCCGCAGCGTCGTCCGCGAGAATGACACCGTCTGGGTGAAGGCCGCCGACGATCTCCTGCGGATCCAGCCGGTCGAGATCGTGGTCGGGCGACCGCGGACGGTGCTGGTCCGGTCGTTCCTCGGCCCGGACGAGGAGATCGTCGCCAGCCCGCTGCCCGTCGCGATCCCCGGCATGCCGCTCGAGCGGATAGACGCCGCGGGCCGACCCGGCGTCGGCGTCGAGACCCCCGCCCGCGAAGGAGGTGACGCATGAGCGGCGACGAAGGCACCACACGGCACCGAGGTCCGGTCGCCTGGATGGCGGGCCACCCGGTGGCCGCGAACCTGTTGATGCTCGGCCTCGTGGTCGGCGGACTCATGATGGCCTTCCGCGTGAAGCAGGAGGTCTTCCCCGAGTTCTCGCTCGACATCGTCGGGGTGTCGGTGATCTATCCCGGCGCGAGTCCCGAGGAGGTCGAGGAGGGCATCGTCGTCGCGATCGAGGACGCGGTCCGCGGCATCGACGGCGTGAAGAAGGTCACCAGCACCGCGGGTGAGGGCCGCGGCTCGGTCAGCGTCGAGGTGCTCCTCGGTCGCGACCCGGATCGCGTGCTCGCCGACGTCAAGAACGCGGTCGATCGGATCACGACCTTCCCCGAGGAGGCCGAACGCCCGATCGTGAACCTGCTGGAGAACCGCAACCTCGTGCTCAACATCGCGGTCGCGGGCGACTTTCCCGAACGCACCCTGCGGGAGACCGCCGAGCGCCTCCGCGACGACCTCTCCGCCCTCGACGGCATCACGCTCGTCCAGCTCGGAGCCGCGAAGCCGCTGGAGATCGCGATCGAGATCCCGCAGGCCACCCTGCGGTCCTACGGCATCACCCTCGATCAGGTCGCGGCGGAGATCCGCCGCGCCGCCCTCGATCTCCCCGCGGGCAGCCTCAAGACCGAGGCGGGCGAGATCCTGTTCCGAACCACCGAGCGACGCGACTTCGGTCGCGAGTTCGGCGACATCGCGATCATCTCGAATCGCGACGGCAGCACGGTGCGGCTCGCCGATCTCGCGACCATCACCGACGGCTTCGCCGACCTCGATCTCCAGCCCGGGCTGGACGGTCTCCCCGCCGCGACCGTCGAGGTCTACCGCGTGGGCGACGAGACGCCACTCTCGGTGTCGGCCGCGGCCCTCGGGTTCCTCGACGACTTCCGCCGCGAGGTGCCCCCCGGCATGGCGATCGAGGTCGTCCGAGACGACTCGACGGTCTACCGCGAACGCATGGAGCTGCTGATCCGCAACGCGATGCTCGGCCTCGTGCTCGTGCTGCTCATGCTCGGCCTCTTCCTCGAGCCGCGGCTCGCGTTCTGGGTCACCCTCGGCATCCCGATCTCGATCCTCGGATCGTTCCTGTTCCTCAGCGGCACCGACGCGTCGATCAACATGATCTCGCTGTTCGCGTTCATCGTGACCCTCGGGATCATCGTGGACGACGCGATCGTGGTCGGCGAGAACGTCTACGAGAAGCGGGAGCGCGGCATGCCCGCCCTGCAGGCCGCGATCGAGGGCGCCCGCGAGATCGCGGGGCCGATCACCTTCGCGGTGCTGACCAACATCGTCGCCTTCGCTCCGATGCTCTTCGTGCCCGGGGCGAGCGGCAAGCTGTTCATGCAGATCCCGGCGGTCGCGATCAGCGTGTTCATCGTCTCGCTGATCGAGTCGCTGTTCATCCTCCCCGCCCACCTCTCACACGCCCCGCGAAGGACCCTCTTCTGGCGGATCGTCTCGACCCCGAGCGTCGTCTTCGAGCGGGGACTCAGGTGGTTCATCGACCGCGTCTACGGACCGAGCGTCGCCTTCGCGGTCCGGGAGCGGTACACCACGATCGCGACCTGCCTCGGCATGCTCGTGCTCTCGATCGCGCTGCTGGTGAGCGGCAAGCTTCCGTTCACCTTCCTTCCCAAGATCGACGCCGACTTCGTGCTGGTCAACGCGCGGCTTCCGCTCGGCACGCCGGTCGAGCGGACCGCGGCGGTGCAGGAACGACTCCTCGCCGCCCTCGCGAAGACGATCGACGAGTCGGGCGGCGCCAGCATCAAGGAGAGTCTCTACACCGTGCTCGGCGGCGAGGTCGGCGGTTTCGGGCCGGTCCGTCAGGCGAGCGACAACGGCGGACACCTGCTCGGGATCCAGTTCGAGCTCGTCCCCGAGGGCGACCGCGAGATCAGCGCCACCGAGTTCGCCCGTCGCTGGCGGGAGAACGCCGGAGACATCGCCGGTCTGGAGACGATCTCGTTCAAGAGCGAGGTCGGTCGCGCCACCGGCGCCGCGGTCGATGTGCAGTTGAGCCATCGCGACACCCGCATCCTCGACGCGGCGAGTCTCGACATGGCCGATCGGCTGCGATCGTTCCAGGGGGTGACCGACATCGACTCGGGCGTCGCGATGGGCAAGCCGCAGTTCAACCTTGAACTCACGCCCGAGGCCCGGAGCATGGGGCTGACCGCGACCGACCTCGCCCGACAGACCCGTTCCTTCTTCTACGGGGCCGAGGCGCTCCGCCAGCAGCGGGGTCGCAACGAGGTGAAGGTGATGGTCCGGCTTCCCGAGGCCGAGCGCGACACCCTGCACACCGTCGAGACGGTCATGCTCCGCACGCCCGGTGGCGGCGAGATCCCCTTCTCCGAGGCCGCGATCGCGGGCGAGGGCCGGGCGTACACCAGCATCAAGCGAACCGACGGCCGCCGCGTGAACTCGGTGACCGCGGACATCGACCCCGAGGTCGCCAACGGCAACGAGGTCGCCGCCGCCCTCTCGACCGAGGTGCTGCCCGATCTCGTCCGCCAGTACCCGGGACTCTCATGGAGTCTGGAGGGCGAGCAGAACGACCAGGCCGAATCGCTCGGGAGTCTCGGCACCGGCTTCCTGGCCGCCCTCTTCGTGATCTACGCCCTCCTCGCGATCCCCTTCCGAAGCTGGGTGCAGCCGCTGGTGGTCATGATCGCGATCCCGTTCGGCATCATCGGGGCGGTCATCGGCCACCTCGTCATGGGCTACGGGTTCAGCATCATCTCGATCTTCGGCATCGTGGCGCTCTCGGGCGTGGTCGTGAACGACTCGCTGGTGCTGGTGGTCACGATCAACGAACTTCGGCGCAGCAGGTCCGACCTGTCGCTGATCGAGATCGTCTGCCTCGCGGGCCGCCGACGCTTCCGCCCGATCCTGCTCACCAGCGTCACCACCTTCTTCGGGCTCATGCCGATGGTGCTCGAAACAAGCCTGCAGGCGCGGTTCCTGATCCCGATGGCGATCTCGATCGCGTTCGGCGTCATGTTCGCGACCTTCATCATCCTGCTGCTGGTGCCGGCGCTGTACATCGTGGTCGAGAACACCAAGAACACGCTGACGTGGGTGCTCGGAGATCACCACGAGGCCGTGGCCGAGGCGGCCCGAACCCCAAGCACGCCCCCGAAGCCGTCCTGACCCATCGACCTCACCAACTCCCGGAATGACGACACGCCTCCCGGTCCGCGACGGACCGGGAGGCGTGTGTGTTCGAACGATGCCCGAGCCGCGTGATCAGGCGACGCGGTTCCGCGACCGACGCATGCCCGCCGCGCCGCAGGCCAGGGCCGCGAGGCCGCCGAGGCCGGGGACCGCACCACCGCCGCCGGTCTGACCAGCGATCACCGTCTCGTTGGCAGTCCCGCTGATGAACCAACTGTTGATGCGAATGGCGCCTCTCGCCTGCCCGTAGTAGTCCCGCGAATCCGTCGTCATCTCGATCCATCCGTAGTAGCGGTCGCTGCCGTCGATGAAGGCAAACCCGAGGAATCCCGTCGATCCGACGTTCTTCCACTGTCCGGCGAACTGATGCCGAATGAAGAGTTGATTGTCGGTGGCGCCACTGCTCAGGGTGCCGAAGTCGAATCCGCTGTCTCGACGGACCGCTTCGTTGGTGAAGGACCCGTTGGCCGCGGTCGAAAAGCGAACGTTGTTGTTGATGGCGTGAATCTGGGTGCCGGTCGTGGCCGCGGAGGCCGTGAATCCGAACTGGAACTTCGAGTTCAGCCCCGAGGCGTCGAGGAGGACGGCCGATCCGGACTGACCGTAGGGAAGGTAGAAATCAACGGTCTCGTAGAAGTCCTGCCCACCCTGAGCGGTGGAACCCGCAACGACGGTGCCGGCGGCCAGGGTGGCGTACGTGGACAAACGAACAGCCTTCTGCTGAAGATGCATCTGAATCTCCTTGACGGGAACGTAGGAACCTGAGGGGAAGGGACACGGGAAGCCGCGGAGGGAATGCCGCGGTTGGCAACGCAGGTCGTTACCGCGACCCGCCTCCTGCGATCGGCGACCAGATCATAAATCGAGGGTTTTGGCTCACAGCGCCTCCGGAGGCGCCCAGACGCCGTCCGAGAAGACCGGGTTGCCGCCCCCAGCCACCGTAGACTCGCGGCCCATGCTGCTCCGACTCGTCGATCACCGGTTCGTCCAGCGTCCCGTCCGGACCCGCCTGCCGTTCAAGTTCGGGGTGCAGGTGCTTCGCTCGGTGCCGCTGGCGGAACTCGAAATCACGGTCGAGACGCCCGATGGCACGCGGTGCGTTGGACGATCCGGTGACCTGCTCGTACCGAAGTGGTTCGAGAAGAACCCCGAGACGTCGCCGGACGCGGACTCGGCCGCGCTGGCCGAGTCGGTCGAGCAGGCGGTGACCCTTGCCCGGGAACTGACCGCCGTGGCCGGACCGCATCCGGTCTTCGACATCGCGGAGATCGTGCGGATCGAGCGGGTCGGGCGACGCACGCACGCCGACGCCGACGTGCTGGTGCGGGGCTTCGGGGTCGCGATGCTTGAGCGGGCGATGATCGACGCGGCGTGCCGGCTCGCCGACATGTCCTTTCATGCGGCCATCACCAATGCCGACGGCGCCGACCTGCTCGGCTTCTCCGCCCGGCGACTCGTGCCCGAGGTCGGGGACTGGTCGCCACGATCGTTGCCGGCCCCCACCGAGTCGATCGCGGTCCGGCACACGGTCGGCATGCTCGACCCGCTGACCGCCGCGGAGGTCCCCGAGAGCGAGCGGGTCCTCGACGGCCTCCCGCAGACGCTCGAGGAGGACATCGAGGCCTACGGACTCACGCGGTTCAAGGTGAAGATCGGCGGCGATCTCGCGGCGAACCGCGATCGATTGCACGCCGTCTGCCGCGTGGTCATGGGCCGTGTCGGCGATGCCGCCCGGTTCACCCTCGACGGGAACGAGCAGTGCACCGACCTTGAAGGTCTCGCCGGGCTGCTGGAGGACCTCGCCCGCGATCCGGCGACCGAGCCGATGATCGCGCGGCTGGAACTCGTCGAGCAGCCGCTGCCGAGGGCCGAGACATTCGAGACCGATCGACGCCCCGCGATCGAGCGGCTGTCGCGGATCGCCCCCGTGATCATCGACGAGGCCGACACCGACCGCGACGCCTTCCGACGAGCCATCGACCTCGGCTATGCCGGCGTGAGCGTGAAGGCGTGCAAGGGCGTGTTTCGGGCGGTCGCCAACCGCGGTCTCGTCGAGACTCGGACGACGCCGGGGGGCGTGAGACCGTTTCAGAGCGGCGAGGACCTCACGAACCTCGGCTCGATTCCGCTGCAGCAGGACCTCTGCCTGCAGGCGACGATCGGAGTGCGGGATGTGGAACGGAACGGGCACCACTATTTCCGCGGGCTCGATCATCTGCCGAGAATCGTGGCGGACGATCTGGTGGAGCATCTCCCGAGGCTCTACGAGCGGCATGGGGACCTGCGACGGCTCCGCATCGCGCACGGCGCGCTCGACCTCACGCAGCTCGTCCACGCCCCCGGCTTCGGCGGCAGACTCGGCTCGATGACGACCGAGCCCCGCTGATCGTCCGAAAAAGCGGGACAGGCGACCATTTCAGAAGAAGCGGGGGAAAAGCGGGACAGGCGACCATTTCGGAGGCAAGCCTCGCGTCAGCGCGATCGATGCCGCGAAAAATA
>JAUIHC010000546.1 GCA_030432455.1 Phycisphaerae bacterium
TCTCGTTGGCCCGGCGTTCGATCCATCCCGTGATCTCGCCACCGGCCGGGCCGCCGTCGGGCGGGTTGTACTTGAAGCCGCCGTCGCGGGGCGGGTTGTGGCTCGGCGTGATGATGATGCCGTCGGCGCGACCGATGTCGTCCGCCGCCCGCCCCGCGTTGAACGCGAGGATCGCCCGCGAGACGATCGGCGTCGCGGTCAGGCCGTGATCCCCCTGCACCAGGACCGGCACGCCGTTGGCCGAGAGCACCTCGACCGCGGTGCGTTCTGCCGGGCCGCTCAGGGCGTGCGTGTCCTTGCCGAGCAGCACCGGGCCGCCGATGCCGCGTTCGGCCCGGAACTCGACGATCGCCTGCGTGATCGCCGCGATGTGGTCGTCGTTGAAGGTCGAGTCAAGCGAGGACCCGCGGTGGCCGCTGGTGCCGAAGGCGACCCGCTCGGCGGCGGTGCCGGGATCGGGATGCCGATCCGAGAAGGCGGCGAGGAGGGCGTCGAGATCGACGAGGTCCTCCGGCGTGGCGGGTCCGCCGGGCGTTCCCGGGGCGGCGAGGTGGGGGGGCGTGCTCATCGTCTCTTCGTCGGTCCCTCGGACGCCACCTCATCGAGATTCGAGATTCGGGATTGACGGCGCCGGGTCGCTGGATATGCTTCCCGCGCCGACGAGGGGTCGCGACCTGACGAGCCGGGCGTTCCCGGTTCTCGCGATCACCCGATGTCGACCGCGGCCGCGCGTCCCGCGGCCACCCGGAACCGGCGTCGCCGGACCCCATGTCCCACAACCCGACCCTCGGGCGGTCGAGAGGCCTCGCCCGTCCTGCCCGGATCGAGGATCTCGATCCGCTCGCCGCGTCGCACGCGCCGATGCTCCGGTGCGCCACCGCACTGGAGACGACGCCGCTCTCCGATCACGGCATCGGCACGCTCGCGCTCTGGTCGATGCTCGGTGAGGCTCGCGTCGGCGTGATCGGTGATCACGTCTGCACCTTCCACGCCGACGATGTCGAGGCGCTCATGCTCGCGCCACCGCTTCCGCTCCACGCCGGTGCCGCCCGCCGCACCCGAAGCGTGGTCGCCGCGTGCCTCGATCTGCTCGACGAGGCGAACGAGGCCCGCGGTTCGTCCGGCCGCACCCGCATCGAGGCGGTTCCCGACGACCTCGCGGTCCGGGCGTCGCACTGGTCCGAGGTCGCGCTCGCCGCGGGATTCGCGGATCACGTCTACGACACCGCGGCGATCGCCTCGCTGGCGGGGCGTCGCTGGAAGTCCCGCCGTCACGAGCGGACGCACTTCGAACGCGACCATCCGAACGCCCGACTGGTCGCGCTGACCCCTGATCTCGTGCCGGGATGTCTCGAACTGCTCGCGACCTGGCGATCCGCGGCGGATGATCGCGGGGTGGGCGAGCACGCGACCGTGCTCGCCGAGAGCGGGGTGCCGGTCGCGACCCTTCGCGGCTACGAGTCGTTGGCGGTCGAGTCGCTGCTTCGTCGCTGGGCCGAGTGGTCGGACGTGCTCGACGCCGACGCGATCGTCGAGGAGGGGCACCGCGGACTCGATGTGCTCGGGTTCACCGTCGGCGACCGGCTGTCGCCGAGTCACGCGGTCACCGTGGTCGAGAAGGTCGATCATCGACGCGACGGCATCGCGGCGTGGTTCTGGAGCCGGTGCTGCGAGACCCGCTGGCAAGGGGTCGCGGAGATCAACGCCTGCGACGACTGGGGCATTCCGAGTCTGCGGCGGACGAAGCGGAGCTGGCATCCGACCCGTCTGCTGCCCAAGTGCGTGATCACGCGGCGGGGCGTCGTCATTCCCAACGACGCCAGTCGCATCGCGACCCTCGACCTCGGTCCGGCCGCGGTGGGGATCGGCGTTCGCGACGCGACGGCCGCCGACGTCGATGCGATCGAGCGACTCGAACGGCTCGGATTCGAACGCGCCGAGGAGCGATTCGACCGTCGTCGCATCC
>JAUIHC010000547.1 GCA_030432455.1 Phycisphaerae bacterium
CTTGCCGGTCGTGATGTCCTTGACCATCGCGCCGGTCCTGAACGAGATGCCCTGCTTCTCGAAGCTCTTCTGCGCCGCCTTGGAGATGTCGTCGTCCTCGACGGGCAGAATGCGATCGAGCATCTCGACCACGGTCACGTCGCAGCCGAAGGCGTTCATGAAGTAGGCGAACTCCATGCCGATCGCGCCGGAGCCGATGGCGATCATCGACTTCGGGCAGTGGTCGATGGTGAGCAGTTCGTAGCTGGTGAAGATCGTCTTGCCGTCGCTCTTGGCGAAGGGCAGCTGCCGCGGGCTCGCGCCGGTGCAGATGAGCACCTTGTCCGCGGTGATCCGCCCCTCGGAGCCGCTGCCGGTGCCGTGGTAGTAGTCGTCGTCGGCCTTCTGGACCTCGACCTCGCACGGCGTGCCGCCGGTCGCACCCTTGAGGATCCTCGCGTGCCCCTCGTAGTGGTCGATCTTGTTCTTCTTGAGCAGGAATCCGACGCCGTTGTTGAGGGTGCCGGTGATCTGGCGACTGCGGCCGATGACCTTGTCCCAATCGACCTTGACCGCCTTGGGATCGATCTCGATGCCCCACTCGGCACCGTGGGTGATCGCCTCGGTGTAGAGCTCGGCGTTGTGCAGCAGGGCCTTGGTCGGGATGCATCCCCAGTTGAGGCAGACGCCGCCGAGCTTGCCGCGCTCGATGCAGGCGGTCTTGAGCCCGAGCTGGGCGGCTCGGATCGCCGCGACGTAGCCGCCGGGGCCGGCGCCGATCACGATGAGGTCGTAGTGCTTGGATTCGGCCATCGGGAGGGGGTTCCGTGGTGGTTCTGGGGCGGGGAGTCTACCGCCCTCCCCCGTGGCCGGGCCCGAGGTCGGGCTCCATCGGGGCCCGAATCCGGTCGATGACATAGATGCCGATGAGCCGGATGCCGACCATCCCGAAGGCCGACGCCCCCGCCGTGCGGCGAGCCATCGGGCATCGCCCGCGGCTTATCGGACTCGTCGGTGCCGTGCTCGTCGCGATCGGGCACCTCGGAGGTGGCGGGCCCGGGGTCGTGCTGGTCGGGGTGTCGATGCTGCTCGCGGTCAGCCTGCTGTCGAATCGTCGTGTCCTGCTCGCCGCCGACTCACCGCCCGACCCGGCGCTCACCTCACGCGCCGGACGATGGTCGTGGTCGCTCGACGACGGCACGGGTCGTCTGGACGCCGGATTCCGGCGGATCGCCGGACTCGACCTCCGGGCCGCGGATGAACGGTTCGAATCGCTGCTGGAACGGATCCATCCCGAGGACCTCGAGATCCTGCACGCCGCGGTCGAATCGGCCTGCGGGCGTCCCGACGGCTCCCTCGACATCACGATCCGGCTTCGCGGCGACGACGGATCCTGGCGATCGATCCGACTCGTCGGAGAGGTCGTCGAGCCCGGAACCGACGGAGGGCGGCTGGCCGGGATCGCGGTCGCTGCGAACGCCGAGGACTCGGCCTCCGCGTCCGCCACCCGCACCAGCGACGACCTGCTGCGGGCGTTGTCGGATCTCTCGCAGGCCAACGCCGACCTCGAACGGGTCCGCATCGATCTGGAGCGGCGGAATCGACAGCTGGAGGCGGCCCGTCGGACGGCCATGGACGCGACCCGGTCGAAGAACGAGTTTCTTGCCAACATGAGCCACGAGATCCGAACCCCCCTCTCGGCCATCATCGGCTGCGCGGAGCTGATCGCCGAGACGGAGACCGACGCGGCGGCCCACGCCGAGATGGCCGGGACGATCCGCCGCAACGGCGAGCACCTGCTCTCGCTGGTCGGCGACATCCTCGATCTCTCCAAGATCGAGGCGGGTCGCGTGGAGATCGAGCGGCTGCCGACCGACCCCGCGGCCTGCGCCCGTGACGCGATCGACCTGCTCGTTCCCGAGGCGACCGGTCGTGGTCTCACCGTGCAACTGGAGATCGGGCGGGCGGT
>JAUIHC010000548.1 GCA_030432455.1 Phycisphaerae bacterium
GGATCGGTGAACCGCCCCTGCGGCGTGAGTCCCAGCGCCGGCCGGACGCCGGTCTCGAAGTGATCGAGCACGAAGCGCCGCATCGCATCGAGCGAGGCGGGGTCGTCGGGATCGATGCCGAAGACGCCGAGCCGCTTGAAGAAGCCGAAGCGGGCGAGCTGCGCGGCGTCCATCGGCATCCGCAGATCGCGCCCGGGCAGGAGTCGCCGCCAGACCAGCAGTCCGACCAGCGGATCCCACCACGAGGCGTGCGAGAGCAGCCCGAGGAACGGACCGTCCGCCGCGGCGGCGGTCCGGACGACGTCGTCATCGCCCCGCAGGATCCGGATCGCGTGGAACCGCCGCCGGGCGAGTCGTTCCGCGTAGCCCGCGAAGAACCGGCGGAACCCCGGCGACACCCGCCCGACGTCGAGTCGGGGGGCGTTCGAGTTGGCCGAGGTCGAACTCAGCCGACCAGCGCCGGCTCCGACGCCGACGCCTCCTGCCGGGCACCACCACGCGGATCGCCGATGCCGAGATCCTCGGCCACCGCGATCGCCGCGGTCACGCCGCTCATGAGCACCATCGGGACACCCGGACCGGGGTTCGCACTGCCGCCCGCGAGGTAGACGTTGCGGACCAGACGGCTGCGATTCCGCGGCTTGAAGCCGCCCGCGAGACGACCATGGCTGGCCAGACCGTAGATCGCCCCGCCCTCGGCGTTGTACATCGTGTCGATGTCGGCGGGGGTGAGATGCCGCTCGACCACGATGCGGTCCTCGATGTCCTCCATGCCGTGCTTCTTGAGCTTGTTCATCACGATCGGGCGGTACTGCTCGAGCAGACCACCGGGGCCGTGCCACTCCTGTCCGGGCCGCAGATAGGGCGTGTGGATGAGGGCGTAGAAGGCTTCGCCGCCCTCCGGCGCCTGCCCCGGATCGGTGCGACTGGGGACGCAGAGATAGATCGACGGGTCGCGGGCGGGGATGCCGCGGTGGTAGATGTCGTCGAACTCGAACTCGGGATCGTTGGAGAAGAGGAAGTCGTGGTGGAGCAGGTGGTCGTACTGCCGGTCGAGACCGAGGTAGAAGACCACGCCGCTGCATGCGGGCGTGTACCGCCTGCCGATGCGGGCCTGCTCGTTGAGGGCGTCGTCGTCGCCGAGCAGATCGCGGTAGGTCCGCTGCACATCGCAGTTGCTGACCACCACGTCGGCCTCGATGACCCGGCCGTCCTCGAGCTCGACCGCGGTCGCCCGGTTGCCCCGACGGTGGATCCGCTTCACGCCGGTCCCGAGGATGATGTCGGCCTCCTCCTCCCGCAGGATCCGCTCGAGACTCCCGGCGACCATGCGGGTGCCGCCCATCGCGTAGCAGCAGCCGTGATCGACCTGCGCGGCCGCGATCAGGGTCAGGATCGCGGGGGCGAGGAACGGGCTCGACCCGACGTACTGCAGGAAGTGCTCGCAGAGCTGGGCGACGTGCGGCTCGCGGACGTGCTTGCGGATCGTCGCCCCGACGGTCGAGTGCATCCGCATGTGCAGGACGTCCTTGAGCACCGCCGGATCGGTGGACGGCGTGTTTCGCATCAGGTCGAACACCCCGCCGAGGTCCTTGTAGAAGAAGACCTGCTCGCTCAGCCCGTACATGCGACGGCTGTAGTCGATGAAGGACCGCCAGCCCCGCCCCACGCCCTGCCCCGGGAACTGCGCATCGAGTGCGGACGCCATCCGATCGACGTCACCGCGGAGGTCGAGCACCGTGCCGTCGTCCCAGAAGCACCGCCACTGCGGGTCGAGATCGACGATGTCGATGTAGTCGGGCACATGGCGGCCGGTCCGCTCGATGATGCCGCGGATCACCTGCGGCATCGTGAGGATCGTCGGCCCCATGTCGAAGGTGAAGCCCCGCTCGTGCAGCACATTCATCTTGCCGCCGAGATGTCGGTTCCGATCGACGATGGTCACGT
>JAUIHC010000549.1 GCA_030432455.1 Phycisphaerae bacterium
GCGCAGCCACCGAGTTGGAGGACCACCGCGGCGGCCCCCACCGCGGCGACCGCGGCCAGGATCACCGAACCCACGCCGGTGCCGGTGGCGGCAGGCGTGGTGATGGTCGTCGAGAGGGTGGCGAGACGGCGGGTGGAAGCACTGGACATGTCGAGGGTCTCCGAACGGCGAGGTATCGCCGTCTGACGGGCCATCGGCCGGTCGGAGGGCCGAATTCAGTGACATGGACCAACCCGGCTCGGATTCCGGCGGAGACCCCCTCGATCCCCCTCCGGCGGGGGGCCAGCCGACCCGGATCCCGCCATCCCCCCTTGATCGGCCTGTGGACAGCATGCGCACCGACCGCCGACGCAGCCTCGTCGGCGGCGGGTCCACTACACTGTTCGGTTCGGGATTCCGTAGCTCAGTTGGTAGAGCAGGGGACTTTTAATCCCTTGGTCCTGGGTTCGAGTCCCAGCGGAATCATTCCTCCCCCGGCGGGTCCGTCCGGGGGGATCCGTCGTGTGTCGTTCGGCCCTCGCTGGTCGGAACGGAGGGTGAGCGTCATCGAGTCCCCATCGACCATCGTCCTGCATGCGGTCTCCGGCGACGATGCGTTCCTCTTCTGGGGCGAGGCGGTCGAGACGGCGGAACCGATCCTCGCGGGGCTCCGGCGGCTCGTCCACGACGACGCCGAGTCGGATCTGGGCGACGCGGTCGAGCCCGACCCCGCGCCCGCCGGTGACGACGGCGTCCGCGCCGCGGTCGCCGAACCCGTCACCGCGACGGCGGCGGCCACGACGGGCGGCACCACCACGCCGCATCCCTTCGCCGCGACGCACGACGCCCTCCGCACCGCCCTCGCCCGCGACGGCGTGTCCATCGAGGATGCCGCGAGCGAGACCGTGCTCACGCTCGTGCTCCCGCACCATGCGGCGGCCCCGTCGCCGAGCCTCGCCCTGAGTTCCCGGTTCGGCCTGGACACCCCGGATGCCGAGGATCTTCGGCCGCAGACCGTGACCGTGCCCGCGATCTCGCTGTCTGCGGATGTCGCGGTCGATCTGCTGACCGGCCTGATCGATCGGAGCATCGACGGTCTCGTGATCGGACACGACGTCCGGTTCTGGTCGGAACTGGCGGTCTTCGCGACCGAGCTGATCGCCGACCAGCGGTTCGTGCCGACCGTGACGCAGGTCGAGGGCCGTCCCATGCGAGGCCGCTGGGTGCCGTGGCTGGCCGACGGCGAGCTCGCCGAGCCGCTTCGCCATCTCGCCAGCGCGATGCCGCCGGTCGCCGCCGCGACCGCGGATCTGGCGGCGCCCGACCGCTGGACGGTCATCGAATCGGCGTTGGAGGCGATGGTGGACGGAATCGTGCGACGGACGCTCGTCGCCGAGGACTTCGCCGACGCGATCGACGAGCGGGATCCGCTGGCCGACCGACAGGTGGCGTGGCTCACCGGACTGCTCGGCGAGCGGACCGAGGTCCGGACCTCGCCCGAAGTCGCGTTGGAGGTCATGCGCGGTGCCCGGCACTGGCTCGGCGGCCTCATCGATCCGGCCGAAGGCCGGTCGGTCCGGCTGTGCCTGCAGCTCGACGAACCCCTCGAAGGCGTGCTGGACGCCACCGCCGAGCAGATCGAGACGGCGGTCTGGGATCTCGGCTTCCATCTGGTGGTCACCGACGATCCTCCGACCATCGTCGATGCCGCCCAGATCTGGGCCGACGGCGGCGGTGGCCGTCTCGCGTCCGTGCTCGGCGCGGAGGAGACCCCCGGCGACCTGCTGCTCGCCGAACTCGCCCGGGCACAGCGGATCTGGCCGCGACTGCAGGATGCGCTCGAGGAGATCGACCCGACCGGCGTCGAGCTGACCACCGCGGAGGCGCATGCGTTCCTGCAGGATGTCCGTCCGATCCTTCAGGAGGCGGGCATCGAGGTGCTTGTGCCGTCGTGGTGGGGCCAGG
>JAUIHC010000550.1 GCA_030432455.1 Phycisphaerae bacterium
CGATGCCGAGTCCGAGGAGGACCGCCGACCAGAAGATCCACGCCACCACCGCCGCCGAGAGCGCGATCCGCCCGAAGCGGGGTCGCTTGTCCTCCAGTGCGTGCACCACGCCGGCGATCACCATCACATGGGTGAAGATCAGCCAGACCGGCGGGGTGAAGATCATGTCGTAGTTCGGGACCATCATGTGGGCCACATGGACGAGCCCGGCGATGGTGATGCCGATCGCGGGCAGGTGCTTCCCGACCGCGTCGTAGAAGAGGATTCCGGTCGCGGCCAGGACCGCGAAGATCAGGGCGAGATTCCCGAAGGGGATCGCGGCCGCGATCGCGGCGAGCAGCGATCCGATCGCGATCACCACCGCCTGCCCGGCCCGGATCCGGCCCGAGGGCAGGGGCCGGTCGGGACTGAACGCCGCGTCGTGCCGCTGGTCGAGCAGGTCGTTCAGCGTGCCCGCGAAGGCGAAGAGGCCGACCGAGAGGATCGCAGCGACCACGAGATCCACGATCAGCGGCATCGTGTAGGCGGGGACATGGTTGTAGCGGGCGTCGCCCCGGGTATAGAGGATCACGAACCACGCATCGGCGACCGCTCCGAAGACGAGCGAGAGCCGGGTCAGCTGGAACGCGGGCATGATCCTCGCGGCGAAGGCGGCCATCGTCGTCGATGCTACCCGAGTGCCGCGGGAACCCGTACGATGCCCCGTCCCGCGCCGAGGCATCCGCCCCGGCGTGTCCCCGCCGGAACCCGACCCCGCATGAGCCGTGCCGACACCATCCGCGACGACGCCTCCGGACTCCGGGTCGCGCTGCTCGTGAGCCGCTACCACGAGGAGATCACGACCCCGCTCGACGAGGGCGCCCGAGCGGCGTTCCGCGACGCGGGCGGTTCGGCGTCGATGCTCGAGGTCTTCGACTGTCCCGGCGCGTTCGAACTGGCGGGCCTCGCCGGGGTGGCGGTCGCGACCGGCCGCTTCGACGCGGTGGTCTGTCTCGGGTGCGTGGTTCGGGGGGAGACCTCGCACGACGCGTGGATCAACGGCGCGGTCGCGGGGGAGCTGGCGGCGCTCTCCGCGCGGCAGGGCGTCCCGGTCGCCTTCGGGCTGCTCACCGTGAACGATCTCGATCAGGCCCGGGCCCGTGCGGGCGGGGCGAAGGGCAACAAGGGCGAGGAATCGATGCTGGCCGCGATCGCCGCCGCCCGCGTCGCCGCCCGCATCCGTCAGGGAGCCACCTCGTGAAGCTCGATCGGGCCGCCCGTCGATGTGCGTTGCAGGCGATGTACCAGTTCGACGCCGACCCGGGCGCCGATGTCGAGGTCGTGCGCAGCACGCTCGAGGGTTCCGGGGCCGACGAGACCGCCCAGCGGGGCGGCTTCGCGCTGGCGACGATGGCGTGGGAGTTCCGCGACGAAAGCGATGCGGAGATCGACGTGGTGAGCGTGGACTGGCCGGTGCGACGCCAGCCGATGGTCGATCGGAATGTGCTGCGGCTGGCGCACCACGAGATCCGGCGGGCGGGCACGCCGCCGAAGGTCGCGATCAACGAGGCGGTGGAACTCGCCCGGGAGTTCGGCGGCGAGAAGTCGCCGGGCTTCGTCAACGCGATCCTCGACCGTCTGATCAAGGGCGACGCCGCGGAGACGGAGACCCCGGCGTGAGGTTCTTCAAGCGGACGATCGAGGCGGTCCGCAAGGGCCTCGCCCGAACCGCGAGCACGCTCGGCGGAGGACTCTGGTCGCTGCTGTCGGGTCGTCGGCTCGACGACGAGGTCATCGACGAGATCGAGGCGACGCTCATCGGCGCCGACGTCGAGGTGCGGGCGACCACCGAGATCGTGGACGAGCTGCGGGCCGCGGTGAAGAAGGGCGAACTCGAGCGCGGCGAGGACGCGATCGAGTTCCTCAAGTCGCGGCTCAAGCGTCGCTGGGACGGCGAGAC
>JAUIHC010000072.1 GCA_030432455.1 Phycisphaerae bacterium
CGCGGCAGACCGCCGCGAACTCGGCGTTCTCGGACAGGAAGCCGTAGCCGGGGTGGACGGCATCGGCGTGCGTGCACTCGGCCGCCGCGATGATCCGGTCCATCCGGAGGTAACTGTCGGTGGAGGGACCGGGGCCGATGCAGACGGTGTCGTCGGCCCATTCGAGCCACGGGCCGTCGGCGTCGGCGGTCGAGTGGACGCAGACCGGCGAGATGCCCATCTCACGACAGGCGCGGATGATGCGCAGGGCGATCTCGCCGCGGTTGGCGATCAGGACTCGCGTGAACATGCGGAGGGCCTCAGTCGGGCTTGACGAGGAAGAGAGGCTGGCCGAACTCGACCGCCTCGCCGTTCTGAACGAGGATCTTCGCGATCGAGCCGCTGCGGCCGGCCTTGATCTCGTTGAAGATCTTCATGGCCTCGATGAGGCAGACCGTCGTGCCGTCGCCGACGGTGTCACCGACATTGACGAATGCCGGCTTCTCGGGGCTGGCCTTCGCGTAGAAGGTGCCGACCATCGGGCTCTCGATCGGGACGAGTCCCTCGTCCTCGTTCGCCGGGGGCGCCTCGGGCGCGGACGGCACGGCCGGGGCCGCCGCGGCGGGCGCTGCCGCCACCGGGGCCTGATGGACGACCGGAACGGCCTGCGGTCCGCCGCGCTTCACGGTGACCTGCTGCTGATCGTCCCGGAGATCCAGTTCGGTGAGGTCGTTGGCGACCATCAGCCGGACGAGCTCCTTGAGCTTGCGAATGTCGATCATGTCTGGCTCCAGCCACGCCGCGCCGGATCTCGCTCCGGTGGCGTGGGCGAGGGATGGTACCAGAAGCGCAGGTCGTGCATCGCCCGCGATCGGATGGCGATCCCCCCGAGATCACCCGGGATACCGGCAGGATCATGCCGGAAGGGTTCCTCAGCATTGAGGGGGGAGAGGGGGGGCGAGGGGGGGAGGGACGCGATCGGGGGTTCAGACGCCACCATCGGGCGTCGGCCGGCGGAGGGCGACCGGCTCGCGGAGGAGCTCCGCCACGAGGATCGCGTCGCGGACCGACCTTGGGTTGCGAAGCAGGCCCCTGACCCGCGAGGTCGAGGTGGTCTTTCCGGCGGTCGTGGCGGCAGTCGTTCGAGCCGGTCGTGACGCCTTCTTGATGGCGGGCGACGCCGTGGCCTCCGGCTTCGCGATCGATGCTCGGACCGGCGACCGTGCGGGCTCCGGAGGAGGGCTCGGAACCGACGCCGGCATCGTCCGCGGCGGCGCCGAGGAGGGGGGCGGCGGCGGCGGCTGACTTCCGGCGGCCCGGGCCTGACGCTGACGAAGGGCTTCGACGCGTCGCCGACGAGCGAGACGAACCGCCTCGTCGATCGCCGGGGGCGGTTTCGGAGTCGAGGCCGTCGTGCCGATCGAGCCGCCGGCGCCCGTGCCGATGCCGGTGTCGGTGTCGATGGTGGCACCCAGCATCTCGGCGATCCGACGGGCGACCGCCGGGACCTCGTCCGCCTCGGCCCTGACCCGCGACGCGGGGGGCGGCGCGGCGGCGGCGGCGGTCGTCGGACGCCTTGAACGCTGCTCGGCCAGCCTCTTCTGGGCTTCCCGCTTCTTCCGCTTCTCGGCGGACTTGGCGATGCCGCCGACGACGGCCTGCAGCACCACGATCGCGATGAAGATCCAGACGCTGTTCACGCCCGCATGCTACGCCGAATCGTCGGACGGCATGATCCCGAGCCCGAACCGGGGGGTCGGGCCGGACGGACCCGCGACGAAGTCGAGGCCGAACAGTCGCCCGAGCCGATCCGGCGACAGGCCGTCGCCGGCCGCCCCCGCGAAGCAGACCCGTCCGCCGTCGAGCAGCAGCACATCGTCCGCGATGGCATGAGCGACGGTCGCATCGTGCACCGCGGCGATCACCGCGGCCCCCTCGGCGGCCCGCGCCCGCACCACGCGAATCAACCGATCGACCTCGCCCGGATCCTGAGCCGCAAACGGCTCGTCGAGGATCATCACGCCATCGGCGCCGACCTGCACCAGCACCCGAGCCATCGCGGCTCGCTGCCGCTGTCCCACCGAGAGATCACCGAACGGTCGATCCGCCAGCGGCTCGAGCCCCACCGTCGCCAGCGCCTCGCCGACCGCCGACGCCGCGACGCCCCCGACCGCATGACCACCGAACGCGACCGACTCGGCCACCGTGAATCCACCCGCGAGCTGCGGCTGCTGCGCGAGATACCCCAGCCGGCTCGCCCGCCCCGCCCGGGGCCAGTCCTTCAGCGGTCGGCCGTCGAGTGCGACGGTTCCGGCGGTCGGCGTCAACACGCCTGCCAGACACCGAAGCAGCGTGCTCTTGCCGGACGCGTTGCGGCCGAGCACCGCCAGCACCCGGCCCGCAGGCGCGGCGACCGCGAGCTCCGCGATCGCCTCCACGGCACCGAACCGAACCGTCAGACCGTCGGCCGACAGTCGAACCGCCGCCTTGGTCACGCTCGCCCCCTTCCCTGAAGCAGCAGGCCGAGGAACGCCGGCCCGCCGACCAGCGCGGTCAGCACCCCGACCGGCAGTCGCCCGCCGCCGAGATCGACCACCTGCCGAACCGCGTCCGCGACGAGCAGCATCGACGCTCCGGCGAGCACGGTGCCGAGCACCACCCCGCGGTGACCGGCCCCCGTGAGGCGTCGCCCCGCATGCGGCGCGAGCAGACCGACGAAGGCGATCGGACCGACGAGGACCACCGCGATCGCGGCGAGTCCGCCCCCCAGCACCAGCAGCCATCGCCGCATCGCCTCGAGCGGCACGCCGATGCTTCGGGCCTCGTCGTCACCGAGGCTCGCCGCGTCGAGCATCGACGACGCTCGCCACCCGATGATCGTCACCAGTCCGACGCTTCCCCCGGCGACGGCGAGCAGCCAGCGCGGCGCGAGTTCCGGGATCCGGCCCATCATCCACCCCACGAGATCACCGCGGACGCCGCTTGGAACCAGATGCTGCAGCAGCATGATGCCCGCCCCGAAGGTCGCACTCGTCACCACGCCGCAGAGAACGAGTCCGACCGGATCGAACCCGCCCAGTCGGCGAGACAGCATCCAGACGATCGAGATGGCGAGCAGGGCGCCGATCGCCGAGGCGGGGATGCCCGCCCCGGCCAGCAGCATGCCACCGACCATCGCCGCCCCACCCCCGAGCCGAGCGAGCCACATCGCGAGCATGAGTCCGAAGCCCGCGCCGCTCGAGACGCCGAGCACCCACGGGCTCGCCAGCGGATTGCGAAGCAGCGTCTGGAACGCGAGGCCGGAGAGTCCCAGGGCCGCACCCGCGGTGGCCGCCGCCAGAATCGTGGAGACCCGGATCTCGAGGAGTACGGCCTCGGGGAGCCCCACCACCGTCGTCGCGCCACCGTCCGCATCGATCCCGCGTCCGAGGAGCAGCCGGCATCCCGCCGCGATCGCCGCGATCAGGAACAGACCGACGATCCCACCCCGCCCGCGGGCCGACGGGATGCGTGGCGTGCGCGACGACCCGCTCACATGCCCGCTCCGGCCAGCAGCGATTCGACCCGCTCCACCAGATCGGGCATCCGGGTGCTCGGTTCGAGCGCTTCGGCACCGTCGAGCGCGACGACCGCGGGCGGCACCGTCCACGGAATCGCCCCGAGGGTGTCCACCGCGGAGACATCCGACGAGACCAGCAGCACGACCTCCGGATGCAGTCCGACGACCTCCTCCACCGAGAGTTCGATCCATCCGGGCCGGGTCGTGACGTTGCGGCCTCCCGCCGCCCGGACCACCTCGTCCAGGTACGTCTCCCGCCCGGCGGCAGCGAACGGATCCAGCGCGAAGAGCACCAGCACCGACCGCGCATCGTCCCGAGACTCCGCAGCGGCGGACCGCACCCGCTCCATCGCCGTCCGATGCCGGGCCACCAGCGAGTCGTCGCCGATGCCGGCGGCGGACAGCGCGTCGATCGCCGCGATGACATCGTCGCTGCCGTCGAGTCGTCCGCCGACGATCGTGAAGCCCACGCGTTCCCGGAGCGCGAGCAGCACCGGGTCGGTCCCCGCCGCAGGCGGCTGATGCACGACGACCCCGGGCCGCAGCCCGACGAGCACCTCGGCGTCCACGCCGTCGAGGGCGCCGACCACCGGAAGGTCGTCCACGCCTCGGCACCACGGCGTGCGGCCCACGAGTCGGTCCCCGGCCCCGAGATCCCGGACGATCGTGGTCATCGCGGGCGAGAGACTGGCGATCCCGAGGCCGGTCGTGCGTTCCGGTCCCGGCTCGTCGGCACAACCGATCAGCGGGACCAGCAGCGCCTGCAGACCCAGAAGACCCAGCAGGACCACCACGACGCCCGAGCGGTGGTTCGCGGGTCGGCACGACGACGCGTCCGACCGACCCGAGGTCGTCCGTCCGCGACGCGATCCGCGTGAATGATGTCCACCGAGTCTCGAACCCATGGCTGGCGACCGTACAGTACCGACTCCCGGATCCCGCTCCGAAGGAGAGACCCCATGGCCATCCTCGCCCGCGTTCGCCGCTTCCTCCGCCCCGAGTCGCCGGTCGAGATCGACATCTCCGACCCGAACCGCGGCACCGTGATCGACGACGACGCGCTGACCACCACCGCCGAGACCGGCGAGGGCGGACCGCGGGATGCGATGGACCTCCTCGCCCGCATCGAATCGCGTCTGGACGAGGGACGCGCCGCGCAGGATCGAGCCATGAAGGCCCTGCAGGCCATCCCGACCGCAAACGATCATCTGGCCCGACTCGCCTCGCGTCAGGACGATCTGCTCGCGACGCTCAAGGAGCTCGGCCACTCGAACCGGCAACGAACCGACGCCGAGGCGGCGGTGCTCACCCGACTCTCCGACCTGCTCGATCGGGAGTCGGCGCTCTTCGGACTCGTCCAGCAGCAGCTCGACGCCAACCACCAGATCGTCGAACACACCGCCGGGCGACTGGAGGCGCTTGCCGCCGCCGTCACCGAAGCCGCCCGCACCAACCGGGTGACCGGGGAGGCGATGGAGGCGATGGTCGGCGAGATGCGGGACCGGGAACGCCGGGCCGAGGATCGGGCCGGGGCGATGCAGGGCTGGATCGTGACCTGCGTCGTGGCGTGCATCGCGGCGACCGCGGCGGCCCTGGCGCTCGCGTGGTCGGTGCTCGAACGCACGGGCTGAGCGTGCGGTCGCCCGCTCCCTCGGGCTCATCCCGGTGAGAGCTGCGTCCGGGCGAGCCGGGCGTAGACCTCGCAGCGGACGAGCAGGTCGTCGTGCCGCCCATGGTCCACCACGCGGCCCTCGTCCATCACCACGATCCGATCCGCTGCGAGCACCGTGCTCAGCCGGTGAGCGATGACCAGCACCGTGCGTCCCGGTCGGAACTCCTCGATCGCGGCGTTGATCTGCTCCTCGCTCTCGGCGTCGATCTGACTCGTCGCCTCGTCGAGAATGAGGACCGAGGGATCGCGGAGGAGGGCGCGGGCGATCGCGATCCGCTGCCGCTGCCCGCCGGAGAGCGACGTGCCGAGCTCCGCCACCGCAGTGCCGTACCCGTCCGGCAGGCGGTCGATGAAGCCCGCGGCGTGACCGAGTTTCGCGACCCGCCGGATCGCCGCGTCGTCGGCCTCGCGACCGAAGGCGATGTTCTCGCGGATCGTGCCGCGGAAGAGCACCGTCTCCTGCGTGACCACGCCGATCTGCCCGCGGAGGGTCCCGAGCCGGACGGTCTTCAGGTCATGGCCGTCGATCGCGACCCGCCCCTCGGTCGGATCGAACAGTCGAGGCAGCAGCGAGAGCAGCGTGGTCTTGCCGCAGCCGTTCGGGCCGACGATCGCCACATGCTCGCCGTGCGTGATCTCGAGATCGACCCCGGCCAGCGCGTCCCGATCCGCGCCGGGATAGCGGTACCGAACCCCCTCGAAGCGGATCGTCCGGGCATGGCGAGGCAGCTCCGGGAAGTCGGCGGTCTGCAGCTGCTCGTCGGGCTCGTCGAGGAGTTCCTCCAGTCGCTCGGCCGGGGCACTGGCGGCCTGGATCTCGTTGACCAGACCGGCGAGCGGCTGCAGGCTCCCGCCCGCGACCCCGAGAGCGCCCAGCGCGAGCATGAAGCTGTCGAAGTCCATGGTGCCCGCGAGGATCTCCTTCGCCGCGATCAGTGCCAACCCGATCAGGACGAACACCGCCAGCGTCTCGACCATCGGATTCGCGAGCGCCCGCGCGGTCCGCACCCGGAGTTCCTCGCGAAGCACCGAGGCGTTGGCGGACGCGAATCTCGCTTCGGCCGCAGGCTCCGCGGTCGCGGTCTTGACCGCCCGGATCCCCTGGATCGACTCGTTGGAGACGCGGAGCAGATCCTCCTGCGCCTGCAGCGCGGCCCGGGTCGCCCGTCGGATCCGGCGACCGAGCCACCGCAGGATCCCGCCGAGCACGGGCGCGATGATCAGCGCCACGAGCGTGAGTCGCCAGTCGAACCAGATCGCGGCGGCGAAGGCGGCGATCCCCTTGGTGAGCTGCGCCACCGTGCGGCTGGTCAGGGCGAGCATGCCGCCCTGCAGCGCCATCGAGTCCTTGTTGATGCGGCTCACCAGCTCGGCGGCCCCGCGGCGCTGCACCGATCCGAGGGGCATCGCGAGCACGTGCCCGAAGACCTGCGACCGCAGGTCCGCGATCGCCCGGTTGGTGATCTCGAGGGCGAGGAACTGATGGAGGAAGTTCGCGGTCGCCCCGATGACGGTCAGCACCGCAAGTCCGGCCATGATCGCGACCACCGCCTGAAACGGTTCGGTCGGCAGCACGTCCACCACCGACTCGGGGATCGAGAGCATCGGCCGGGTCTCGTTGTAGCTCCGGACGAGTTCCGCGACGGTCTCCTTCGACCGGCCCTCGAGGATGATCCGAAGCAACGGGCCGAGGCTCACCAGCCCCGCCCCCAGACCGCCCGCCGAGATCATCGCGCACAGCAGTCCTCCGGCCAGCAGCCAGGGGTACCGCATCAGACGGGGAAGGAGATGACGGAGTCCACGCATGGTCGGGGACGGGTTCCGGGGGACGCGACCGAACGCATCAGACTACGGGATCCGCCGCCTCCCCGAGCCGATCGAGCTCGTCCCAGAATCCCGGGTGGCTCTTGGCGACGCACCCGGGGTCCTCGACCTCGATCCCGCCCCGGATCGTCCCCACGATGGCGAACGCCATCGCCATGCGATGATCGTCCCATCGCCGGATCCGGATCGGCGTCGCGTCGGGTGCGACCGGCCCGGGTCCGACCGGATCGATCTCGAGCGTGTCGTGCCCCTCCGCGATCCCGCATCCGAGCTTCCGCAGCTCGGTGGCGAGTGCGAAGACCCGATCGCACTCCTTGACCCGGAGCGTGTGCAGCCCTCGGAACCGGCTGGGCCCTTCGGCGATCGCGGCGAGGGCGGCGAGGCCGACCGCGGCATCGGGAAAGTCGGCAGCATCGAGATCGACGCCCCGCAGTGGTCCACTCGACGAGACGATCACCCGATCGGCGGCTCGTTCGACCGTCGCACCGAACGCGGCGAGGGCGTCGATCGCCGCGGCGTCGGGCTGGGCGGAATCGGCGGGCAACCCGAGGATCTCGATGCGCGAGCCGGGCAGCCCGGCCGCCAGCATCGCCGGGTAGACCGCGCTCGAGGCATCGGGCTCGATCTCGAGATCGAACGACGGAACGACCCCGGACGGCACCGCGATCGACGCGAGCCGCCCCTCGGCATCCCGCCCGACCTCGACCGGAACCCCGACCCGACGGAGGGCGTCGATCGTGAGTTCGAGGTAGGTCGGACTGGTGGGCGGCTCGACGAATCGGACCGCGATCCCGTCCCGCGTGGTCGGCGCCACGAGGAGCAGTGCGGAGACGAACTGGCTGCTGGCGGTGCGGCCGACGGCGATCGTGCCTCCCGCCAGCGGCTCGGCGGGCTGAACCCGGAGCGGCAGATGCCCCGGTCGATCGAGCCAGTCCACGCGTCCGCCGATCGCTTCGACGAGCGAGACGCCCTCGGCGACCGGTCGCTCCCGCATGCGGGCCGAGCCGTCGATCTCCACCGCCCGGCGAGCCCGGGTCGCGGCCGCGATCATGAAGCGGGTCGGCGTGCCGCCGGCGCCGAGGTCGATCGCTCCCCCGTCGGGAAATCGCCCGTCGCCGCCGTCGATGCGCACCACCGCCCCTTCGGGACGAACGATCAGGCCGAGGGTCTCGATCGCGGTCAGCAGCCGGTCGGTGTCGTCGGACGCGAGCGGATGCCGAAGCACGCCCTCCCCGCGGCAGAGCGCTGCGAGGATCAGGTACCGATTGGTCAGGCTCTTGGAGCCGGGGGGCCGCACCGCGGCGACGATCGGACCACGACGGCGGACGACCGGGCGAGGGGGCGACGAGTCGGGGGCGGAGGTCACGACTCTCGCCGGAACACCGCGACCACGTCCTCGATCGGGATCACGAACAGCCGGTTGTCGCCCTCGAAGTCCACGGGGATGCTGCGCTTCGGATTGAAGAGCACCCGGTCGTACTGCTGGATCGGGTAGTCCTCGTCCCGACGCACCTGCTCGCTGATCGAGACGATGCGACCGGTCAGGGTCGGGATCTCGATCTTGTCGGGAAGGTGGACGCCGCCCTTGGTGACCTTCTTGTCCTCATCCTTGCGAATGAGCACGCGGGTCCCGATCGGTTCGACGACTTCCAAGGCGGCACGACTCCGGGCTGGCGTTGGCATGGCGGGATGATACGGCCGACGGGCCGGTGGTTCCCGACGCCGGTCGAGCCGTGCCCGGGCGGGACGGTTGGGTAGAGTTCCCGCCATGACCGACGCCGTCCCCGCCCTGAAGAACCTGATCCGCGACATCCCCGACTTCCCCAAGCCGGGGATCGTCTTCAAGGACATCACGCCACTGCTCGCCGATCCCGGCGGGCTCGCCCTCGCGGTGGAGATGATGGCGAACCCGTTCCGTCGGGATCGGGTGGACCTGGTGGTCGGCGCGGAGAGCCGCGGCTTCATCTTCGGGACCGCGATCGCCCAGGCCCTCTCCTGCGGCTTCGTGCCCGTTCGCAAGCCGGGCAAGCTTCCGTCAGAGACCCATCGGGTCGAGTACGGACTGGAGTACGGCACCGACACCCTCGAGATGCACATCGACGCGATGTCCCCCGGGCATCGGGTGCTCCTGGTGGACGACCTCCTCGCCACCGGCGGAACGATGGCCGCGTGCATCGAGATGGTCCGCCGGACCGGGGCCGAGATCGCCGCCGCGACGTTCCTGATCGAACTGGAGTTCCTGGAGGGCCGCCGCAAGCTCGGCGATGTCCCGATCCACTCGGCGATCCGGTACTGAACGGATGTTTCGCGGCCGGGAATCGGCCCGGCCCAGCGGATACACTCCAGTCGTCCCGACGGCGACCACCGCCGTCGGTTTGTGTTTTCCCGCTCGCCCCCTTCCGGAGAGGCCCCGGCCATGACCACCGCCAGCACCTCCCCGTCCGCCGCCGGCGGACTCGCCACCGATCCGCTGCAGCTCATCGACGTCGACCATGTTCGGTTCCACGTCGGCAACGCGAAGCAGGCGGCCTTCTTCTACGCCCACACCTTCGGGTTCCAGGTCAGCCAGATCGCCGACCTCACCACCGGCAGCCGCGAAACCGCCCGCTATCTCCTGACGCAGGGCAACATCCGGTTCGTGCTGGAGACGCCGCTCGTTCCGGATCATCCGATCAACGACGAACTGGTCAGGTTCGGCGACGGCGTGAAGGACGTGGCGTTCACCGTCCACGATGCGGAGAAGGCGTACGAGCGGGCGGTCGCCAACGGCGGCGAGTCGGCGTACGAGCCCCGCACGATCTCCGACGAGACCGGCACCGTGACGATGGCGGGCATCAAGGCCTACGGCCGCGCGGTGCACACCTTCGTGAGCCGCAGCGGCGACTACGCGCTCCCGAACGTCAAGCAGGGCGGGTCGTTCAGCCCCGAGTTCAAGCCCTTCGACTTCGCGCTCAACGAGTACAACCGGAAGAATCCCTGCGGCCTCAAGTACGTCGACCACTGCGTCGGCAACGTCGAGGAGGGGAAGATGAACCACTGGGTCGAGTGGTACGAGAACGTGCTCGAGTTCAGCATGTTCAAGCACTTCGACGATGCGGACATCTCGACCGAGTACTCGGCGCTCATGTCCAAGGTGATGGCCTCGGGCAACCACCTCATCAAGATGCCGATCAACGAGCCCGCCGAGGGCAAGAAGAAGAGCCAGATCCTCGAGTACCTCGAATGGCACTCGATGACGCCCGGCGTGCAGCACCTGGCGCTCCGCACCGACGACGAACTGCACTCGGTCGCGGAACTCCGACGCCGCGGCGTCGACTTCCTCGCCCTGCCCGAC
>JAUIHC010000551.1 GCA_030432455.1 Phycisphaerae bacterium
CCGGCGACCTGATCGTCGAGATCCGGCCCGCCGAGCCGCAGGTAGGTCGCGCCCTCGAACGCCTTGCCGCGACCCAGCGTGCCTCGGTTCTCGATCTTCGCGACCGCGAAGCCGAGCTCGCAGAGCGGGTTCGCCGGGCTCCAGGTGTTCTGCGGTCCCCGCGACTCCGGGCCGCCGTAGACATCCACGACGAGCGGGTACGCCGCGACCGCGTTCCGATCGGCCCCCGCCGGAAGATGCAGCACCGCGTGCAGCGGTGTGGCTCCGTCGGCGGCGGTGAACCGCACGAGTTCCCCGCCGTGCAGGTCGAGGTCGTCGAGACCGGAGACATCGCCCGCCGCCAGCACCGCGACCTCGCGTCCGTCCTCGTCGTAGACCACGGTCTCCGGGGCGTGATCGACCGCCTGCCGGACCGCGGCGACCGCCCGACCGTTCGGGGCGATGCTGAATCGTCCGTGGTTCAGATCCGCCGAGGTGATGCGGCGGCGGTCGGTGCCGTCGAGATTCACGCGGTGCAGCTGGTCGTTGAGCGGGGTCTCGCTGCTGCGGGCGGTGTACCAGAGCACGCCGGCGTCCTCGTCGATCCTCACGACCGACTCGACCGGGAAGTCGCCCTCGCTGAGGGTGGCCACCAGCGACCCGTCGAGATCCCGCAGTTCGAACTGCTTCCACCCGGTCTTCTCGGTCTCCCAGATGAAGCGACGGCCGTCGTCGAGGAACTGCAGCATCGGACGATTCCGCTGCCAGGTGTCCTGCCGCTCCTCGACCACCAGACGACTCTCGCCGGTCGCCGGATCGGCGGCCATCACCTCGAGGTGGTCCTGATGCCGGTTCGTGCGGTGATAGAGCAGTTCGCGTCCGTCGGGCGTCCAGCGCACCGCGTAGACGTACTGGTCCGGATCGTCGCCGACATCGACGGTGACGATCCTCCCGGTGGCGACGTCGCAGATCCGCAGGCCTGCGATCGGATTCGGATCGCCGGCCTTGGGGTACCGCTCCCGCTTGATCTCGCTGCGAAGCCCCGTGAGCCCGTCCACCAGGAAATAGTCGCGGGTCGGCGAGACGTCGAAGGCGTAGAACGCCAGATGCGTGGCGTCGGGCGACCACCACATCGCGTCGGTCTGGTCGAGCTCCTCGCCGTAGACCCAGCTGGCGGTGCCGTAGCGGAACGCCTCGGTGCCGTCGGTGGTGATCGGCAGTTCCTCGCCGTTCGCGGATCGGATCATCACGTTGTGGTCGGCGTGGATCGCGGTCCAGGCCCCGTCCTCGGTGACGGCCTCGGTCAGTTGGCGACCACGGGGCGGTCGCGGTCCGCGGGGTCGACGCTGGCCGCCGTCGCCGCCGCCCGCCCGCGGCGGCAGGGCCGTGGCATCGGCCTCGGACCGCTCACCGGTCGCCAGATCGACTCGGACCCAGCCCTGCGGCGAGAGGAAGTACGCGGCTTCGTCGTCGAACCGCACATCGCGGACCACGCCCCCGCCGCCGATCCGCCGCGACTCGCGACCGATCCGTCCGTACGACTCGATGCCGGGTAGTCGATCGAACGGCGTCCAGCCGACGGTCTGGGCGACCGCCGGAACGGCTCCCACCGACGCGACGAGCGTGACCAGAAGAAGCACCACCAACGACGCCGGACGGCGGACGAGCATGATCATGTCTGGATCCCTGAGCGAGAGAGGTGTCAACCGACGCGGGTCGCGGCCTGGAACTCGCGCATCCGCTCGGCGATCAACCGGTCGTCGGCGCCGCGGATGCCGCCGAGACCGAAGTCGGCGATCGTGAAGCTCGCCATGACCGTGCCCCAGGCGAGCGACTCCTGGATCGCCGCGAAGTCGGTGCGGCCGGTCCGGGCCAGATGCGCCATCATGCCGCCCGCGAAACTGTCGCCCGCCCCGGTCGGATCCACCACGACCTCGTGGGCGGCCGGGAAGGCGGG
>JAUIHC010000552.1 GCA_030432455.1 Phycisphaerae bacterium
ATGGGGAGAAAGACCCTCGACAACATCGCCGCCTCGATCGAGTTCATGAAGTCCGCGGGCGATCGACGCCGGATCGGCGAGGCGATGCCGATCGCGGAGACGATCATCGAGGACCTCCGCGCCGTGCCCGGACTCGGCCGCATCACCTATGCGGGAAGCCTTCGGCGCGGCTGCGAGACGATCGGCGACATCGACATCCTCGCGACCGCCGAGGACGCCGACGCGGTCTCGGAGCGGTTCCGCACCCGCGACGGCGTCGAGCGGGTGCTGGTCGCGGGCGAGACGAAGTCCTCGGTGAGGCTGGACGCGGGCGTACAGGTCGATCTGCGGGTCGTGCCCGAGGAGGCCTGGGGCGCCGCGCTGCTCTACTTCACCGGGAGCAAGGCCCACAACGTGGTGCTCCGCGAACGGGCGATCGCGCGACGCCTGCGACTCAACGAGTACGGGCTCTTCCCCGCGGGCGATGGCGAGGACGACCGCCCCCCGCAGGCCCGAGGCGTCGAGCCGGTCGCGGCCGAGACCGAGGAATCGATCTACGAGGCCCTCGGACTTCCCTGGATCCCCCCCGAGCTTCGTGAGGACCGCGGCGAGTGCGACCGCCCGGTGCCCGAGGATCTGGTGACCGTCGAGTCGATCCGCGCGGAACTCCACGCCCACACCACCGCGAGCGACGGCAGGCTCACCATCGATGAACTCGCGGCGGCGGCGAAGGCGGTCGGACGCACGGTGCTCGCGATCACCGATCACTCGAAGTCGAGTGCACAGGCCAACGGCCTCGACGAGGATCGCCTGCGTCGCCACATCGACGACATCCGCGAGGCGAACGAGCGGATCGACGGCATCACGCTGCTCGCGGGAAGCGAGGTGGACATCCTCGCCGACGGCCGGCTCGACTACGACGACGAGATCCTCGCCCTGCTCGACGTGGTGGTGGCGAGTCCCCACGTCGCCCTTCGTCAGGATCCCGAGACCGCGACGAAGCGCCTGTGCGCCGCGGCCCGGCACCCGCTGGTCTCGATCGTCGGTCACCCCACCGGACGGCTGATCCCCGATCGCAAGGGGCTCGAACCCGACATCGACGCCCTGGTGACGGCCGCCGTCGAGAACGACACCGCCCTCGAGATCAACGCGAATCCCCTGCGGCTCGATCTCCGCGACATCCACGCCCGGGTCGCGATCGAGGCCGGATGCCGACTCGCGATCGACACCGACGCCCATCGCGGGGAGCACCTCGGGTTCCTTCGCTACGGCGTGCTCACCGCCCGCCGGGCCGGCGCGACGATCCGCGACTGCGTGAACTGCCTTCCCGAGCACGATCTCCTGACCTGGCTGCGACGCGGCCGGTGAACCCCGGACTCGGGATCCACCGGCCGTCGGCCTCGGCACCGGTCGGCTGCGTCAGCCCTTCGAGTCGGTCGCGTTCCTCGTGCCCTTCTTGGTCACCTCGGCCTCGCCGCTCCAGGCGTCGACATCCTGCCGGGTGTCCACGAGGTTGAGCTGGAAGATGAAGCTCGACTGCTTCGTCCGCCCCGCGGAGGCGCGGATCTCGAGAATCTTGCCGTTGAGCACGTAGTCGGGAAGGCGAGGGGCATCCCGACCGTCCTTGAAGTCGCGGTAGTCGGCGACCTCGGTCGAGCGGCTGTCGCGGCTCGCGAAGGCGACCTTGCCCGACTGCTGCAGCGCGATCTTCACCTTCTGGGTGAGCAGATCGGTGTCGACCCGCTGGGTGGTGTCGTTGACCACCCGCGTGACCTCGACCCGGGCCGGCGTGGTCGGGGCGTTGGCGAGCGCGCCGCTGGCGAGCAGCTGCTGGACGACCTGGTCGGCGGCGTTTTCCCAGTCCTGCACGTCGAGCTGGTCGATCGAGACGATCTTGTCACGATCGTCGGTGACCACCCGGGCGGGCTGGTTGCACGCGACCGGGGCCAGGGCGGT
>JAUIHC010000553.1 GCA_030432455.1 Phycisphaerae bacterium
CGATCGCTCTCGAACCGGGCGGCGCTGGCGTCGGGCATCG
This sequence comes from Phycisphaerae bacterium, assembly GCA_030432455.1. Taxonomy (GTDB): domain Bacteria; phylum Planctomycetota; class Phycisphaerae; order Phycisphaerales; family SM1A02. The sequence continues at coordinate 41 of JAUIHC010000553.1, forward strand.
ACTGGGACGAGGTGGATCTCGGCGAGCTCTCGGCGCGGGACGCGCGACTGCTCGCCGCCGCGCCACGCCGACGACGGATCGCCCGTCTGCTGCTGACCGTCGGCACCATCGCGATCCTGCTGATGGTGGTGCTCGGTCTGCTGGCGATGATCGCCGACCTGATACCGTCCGACGATCGCTCGTGAGCCGGTTCTCGTCGGCGGGGATCCGTCGGTGGACCGCGAGCGAATCGACCCGGAGACCCGCATGCCCCGTCACCCCTCATCCCGAACGGGCGTCGCCGCGATCTGCGCCACCGCACTCCGCGGGCTGGCGGCGATCGCGTGCTGTCTGTCGATCGTCGGATGCGGCGCGTACACGCTCGAAGGGCGGGCGGTGGTCGGCGACTACAGCGGCATCGAGCTCGTCGATCCCGACGACCCGCGGCTCGCGGGGACGGGCACCTCGGGCATGACCGTCGAGGTCGTCCGCGACCCCGAGTCGCTCGGTCGCACGATCGTGACCCGGGCGTCCAGCAACGGCTCGGGAGCGATCCGACTGGTGATCTCCGAGTTCGGCGTGGGCTTCCTCGAGGAGACCTGGGAGCTTCGGGTGCTCCGCGGCGGGGCCGAGTTCGCGGCCGATCGCGTGTCGCTGCCCTTCAACCCCGACGACAAGCGGATTCTCGTGACCGTCCGACCCGGCGACGGCCGGTCGCGGAGCACGCTCTCCACCGAGGCGGAGCGGCTGCTCGGTGGCGAGGACTCGCGGATTCCGTCGGACTCCACGATCTTCCGCTGACCCGAGCCGGGTCGGCGACGGAACCAGTGCGTGCGGTATCGCTACGACGTCAACCGGACCGGCATCGTCTATGTGGCGATCACGCTGCTGGTCGGCGTCGCGGCGGTCGTGCGGCCGAACAACATCCTCGTCTGGGTGTTCGGCCTGATGCTCGCCCTGATCGCGATCGGCGGTCTGGTGAGCGGGGCGGCGCTGTATCGGATGTCGCTTCGGCGACTCGATCCGAGTCACGGCCGCGTGGGGCGTCCGATGCCGGTCCGCTACGCGGTGCGGGGCGGCAGTCGCCGCATGCCGATCTTCGACGTCGCGGTGCGCGAGCTCGCGGGTCCGGAGCGGGGCGACTGGTCCACCTTCTCCGCAGCGGACGCGGCCTGGATCATGCATGCCTCCCCGGGGGAGACGGTTCACGCGGAGGCGGTCCTGGTCCCGGCCCGGCGGGGCCGGATGCGGTTCGCGGCCTTCGAGGCGAGTTCGAGCTTCCCCTTCGGACTGCTGCGGAAATCGGTGCGGATCGAGCAGCCGATGGAGACGCTGATCTACCCCCGCACCGTGCCGCTGGCGTCCGATGCGATTCAGCGGCTGCTCGGGCGGGGCGGTGACGGCGACCGGTCGGGCCGCGACCTCGGCTCGCACGGCGAATTCGCGGGCGTGCGGGAGTACGTGCCGGGCGACAGTGTGCGAAGCATCGCGTGGAAGCGGTGGCGGCACGCGGATCGTCCGGTCGTGGTGCAGCGGTCGCTTCCCGCCCCGCGGCGGATGATCCTCATGATCGATCTTCGTCGTCCGACGGCGGCCCTGCGGGTGGCCGACGGCGTCGATCCACGCGACTCGGAGGAGCGGGCGATCACGCTGGCGGCGTCCCTCGCCGAGGCGGCCCTCGAACAGGGCGTCGAGGTCGGGCTCCGCCTCCCCGGCACCGGCCTTTCCGAACTGCCGATCCGGGGGGGACGCCGTCATCTGGATCGACTGCTGGCGCACCTCGCGGCGGTCGAGCTCGACGAGGACCGATCCGACTCGGTGCGACCGGTCCCCGCGCCGACCGCGGCGTCGCTGGTCGTGGTGCATCCGGATCGGGTGGACACCTCGCTCGGACACGAGGGGGCGTGGCATCTGCT
>JAUIHC010000554.1 GCA_030432455.1 Phycisphaerae bacterium
CGCTGCGGACCGGCTCGCCGACCGCCTCGGGATCCGGGGTCGCCCCGTCGGCCTCCTCGATGTCGGCCCTCAACCCGGCGGCGGTGTCCCGCCCCGTCGGGTCCGGGTCGGTCGCCTCGATCGCGGAGAGCCGATCACGCATCTCGATCGCCCGGGCCATCACCGCGTCGGGATCGCGATCCTCCGGCTGGAGGACGACATGCCAGGTGGTCCGGCTCTCGATCTCCACCGGGAGAAGCTCGGCGATGAGATCGGGGCCCGGCAGATCCCAGACCGGCGGATCGGCGGACCGTCCGGTGGAGACCGGCTCCCAGCCATCCCGAACCACGCGAAGGTCGTACTCGCCGTAGTGGATGATCTCGACCTCGCAGGGCGTGGCGCCGACCTCGCGGTCGTTCATCCACACCAACGCCCCGGATGGCTCCGAGGTGATCTCCACCACCCGACGCACGCATCCACCCCCCGGGAGGAGGCATGCGGCGAGCAGGATGACGGTGGCAGGCCGGGCGACGCTGGTCATGGGATCGGTTGTAGCCGGAGGGTGTCGCGGTCGCAAGCCCCCACCGCCGCAGATCGGAGGCGTGGTCGGATACCATCGCCGCCATGCCACTTCTCGACGTTCAGGATCTCCAGAAGACCTATGGCGGCCGACGCGTCGTCGACGGGGTCGGGTTCACCGTCGACGAGGGCGAGATCGTCGGACTCCTCGGCCGCAACGGCGCGGGCAAGACCACGTCGTTCCGCATGACGATCGGGATGCTCACCCCCGAGGCCGGATCGGTCGTCTTCGACGGCCGCACTCTGACCACCGAGCCGATGTACCGCCACGCCCAGGCGGGCATGGGCTACCTCAGCCAGGAACCCAGCGTCTTCCAGAAGCTCACGGTCGAACAGAACGTGCTGGCGATCCTGGAGACCCGGGGCATCGATCGACCGCTGCGTCGCCGCCGCTGCGACGAACTGCTCGAACAGTTCGGACTGGTCCACAAGCGACGCGAACTCGCCCGGACCTGTTCGGGCGGCGAACGGCGGCGCCTGGAGATCGCCCGCGCCCTCGTCACCCGGCCGCGGCTCATGCTGCTCGACGAACCCTTCGCCGCGGTCGACCCCCACACCGTGGAGGAACTGCAGGCCGAGGTCCGCAAGCTCGCCGACGAAGGCATCGCGATGCTCGTCACCGACCACAACGTGCAGCAGACTCTCCGCATCTGCGATCGCGCCTACATCGTCCATCAGGGCCGCAACCTCAAGGACGGCGACCCCCGATCGATCATCAACGACGCCGACGTCCGGGAGGCGTATCTCGCCAGCACGTTCCGCGGCGACGAGTTCGACTGATCGACGCCGTCTCCCGACTCACACGAACACGCACCCCCCGCCGAAGCGAGGGGTGCGTTCATCATTCATCGACGCCGAGGGAATGATCAGAGCGCCTGAATCATCCGGACGAGATCCTGCTTGATGGCATCCTTGTAGTTGCCCATGCCGGCGGGCGCGTTGCGAAGCATCGCGATCGCCGCCTCGATCTCGCCGATGCCGCCCGCGGCACCACCTTCACGAGCACCGCCGCCACGGGCACCTCGACGCCCGGTCTTCGCCGCGGCGCCGCGTCCACGGCCCTTTCCAGCCCCCGACTTCGCACCCTTGCGCGGGCCGCGGGTCTTCGCGAGTCCGTGCTTCTTCAACCAGTTGCTCATGGTCGGCACGGAGCACCCGCAGGCCTTGGCCATCTGCGCGATGGTCTTGCCTTCGGCCTTGAGCGACTCCAGCGTGGCCTTGTCCTTGTAGTCGTAGGTCGGCATCTTGCCTCCGAATTCATGTTCAACAATGCCGTTTCAATGACATGAAACGGCGTGATATCGAACCAGACGAATGTTCGACATCTTGTTTTATAACACAAATATAGCCTTCATGCCGCCGCGGCGAAGGAC
>JAUIHC010000555.1 GCA_030432455.1 Phycisphaerae bacterium
CCGACCAGCACGCGTCCGCCGGGTTCGATTCCGCGGGCACCCTCCTCGACCGGGATCGTCGCGGTCCACCGGCTCATCGCCGGTTCCTGCCACTGCGGGATCCGGGCGGCCAGAAGCCCCAGCCCGAGCACCGTCGCGAGCGCACCGAAGCCGAGCATCCGCAGCGTGCCGGGCGTGGGATCGAACCTCGTCATGCGGTCGGGCTCCGCTGGGGGACCGGACGGCTCACTCGCCGGCGGCGTTCGTCTCGGTCTCGCCGACGATCACCGAGAACAGTCGCGACTGCGCGGTCTCCAGACGGCGGAGGCTCTCGGTGAGCAGCCGCTTCACGAGCTCCTGCATCTCCGGGTCGTCCTGAAGGGCCTCCGGCAGCCGATCCTGCATCGACTGCAGGCTCGCGGCGGCGGACCGCACCTCGCCGGCGGCGATGGTGAAGTCGCGGGCCGCGGCGAAGAGATTCTCGTTGGCCAGCTCGCCGGGCTGCGGCTGATACAGCACACGCCACGGACTCCGGCGGATCTCGATGGTGGCGAGCTTCAGTTCGCCCGCGGCGACGAGGGCGTCCTGCAGGAACGCCTGTATCTGGGGGACCGCGGCGGCGATCTGGAGGTCGATCGTGCCGAGCGTCGAGGAGAGCTGCTCGATCGCGGTCGCGCCGGCATCGAGCGCGTCGTCCACACGGGCGAGCGTCTGGTCGCGGAGTCGGTGCGTGATCGCCACGCCGTCCTCGGTCATGACCTCGACGTTGGCGATCGCGGCGTCGATGCGGCCGACGTTGCGACGGACCAGTTCGCCGATCATGCGGAGGTCGTCGCGGGCATCACCGACCGCCTGCGACGCTTCATCCATGGTGCCGTCGAGTCGGTCCGCGGCCGACGCCACGGCGTCGAACGTGCGGTCGAGATCCCTTCGCCACTGACCGTAGTCGGTCCGGACGTCGCCGACGAGTCCGCGGGCGTCGGCGAGGGTCGGACGGATCTCGTCGTCGAACGCGAGCACCACATCCCGGTCGAGGAATCTCGTGAACGAGGCGACGTTCTCCAGAAGCTGCTGCGTGGTGACCGCGTTCTGCGGGCCGACGATGGTGGTCAGGAGGCCGTCGCCGGGGGTCGCGGGGATCTCGCCGGCGCCGTCGGTCGGGAGCTTCTTCGACGATTCGCCGTTGCTTGCGGCCGGGGACCGGGTGATCAGGTTGGGTCCGCCCACGGTGGTGATGTTGATCCAGCTCGATCCGCCGAGGATCGGCACGGTCCGGATCGCCTCGGCGTTGGACCACAGCGTGATGGAACCATCGACCTCGATGTCCACCAGCGCTTCGGGCGGGCGCTGGTCACCGGCCTCGATCCCCGTGAGTCGGATGTCCGTGACGCGACCCCGCACGAGTCCGCCGACCCGGACCTGGGATCCGAGGTCGAGTCCGCCCACCCCGTCGAGCAGCGTGAACCGCACCACGTAGCGATGGTGATCACCCCAGAGGTACTTCAGGGAGTCGGCGTTGAGCACCACGATCGTGGCGAAACCCAACGCCAGAGCGATCAGGGTGAACAGGCCGGCCCGGACGTTGTTTCGTCGGTTCTCGCTCGAGGCCATGGCGTCAGTATCACCGCCCGGCGTGGAATCCGCCAATCGGGGTCGGGTTCGGGCGGACGCGGATCAGCCCGCGACCATCGCCTCGTTGGTGGGATACCGCTCGATCGCCCGAAGCAGCTGATCGACCTGGGTCGCGGGCGGCATCGACATCAGGCGGCGGCGAAGGGCGGTCACGGTCTTGAGCTCGCGGTCGCCCATGAGCAGGTGCTCCTTGCGGGTGCCGCTGGCCGCGAGGTTGATCGCCGGATAGAGCCGCTTCTCCGCGATCGAGCGGTCGAGGATGAGCTCCATGTTGCCGGTGCCCTTGAACTCCTCGAAGATCACCTGATCCGCCCGGCT
>JAUIHC010000073.1 GCA_030432455.1 Phycisphaerae bacterium
GGTCTCTGGTGGCGGCGTTCGTCCGTCGCCATCCCGACCGGGTCGCCGAGGCGTCGAGGTACCGCCGCATCGACGAGCAGGAGCGGGCGGGGATCATCGACTCGTTCGCGTCGGCCAGAGCGACCGGCCTGTCGCGGACCGCGGCCATCGAGCGGGTCTCGGAGGCGAGCGGGCGGAGTCCCAATGCGGTCCGGGCGATCGTGCTTCCCGGCGATCTCACGCTGGCGGGGGCATCGCGGCGGGCGGCCGGTCTGGATGCGGCGGGACGACGGCGGTTCGTCCATCGGGCCTCCGAGCGAGCGATCGGCGTGGCGGAGATCGCGGCCCGACTGGCCCGCAGCGAGGATGCCGTGCGACGGCTCGACCTGGACGCGCGGCGCACGATCCTGCTCGCGTGGCCCGCGCCGATCGTCGCGATCCCCAATGCGGACCGTCCGGAAGCGGCGGAGGTCTTCGCGGCGGCCGGAACCATCGATGGTCTGGCCCGCGACCTCTCCGACGCATCTCTCGGAGACTGGCTGACGCGGGTCCGCGAGCTCCCGGCGGCGGAGGACGAGGAGATCACGCGGGGGCGGATCGCCGCGATGCACTTCGTGCACGCTCGGGCGTTCGAGGCCGCGTCGGTGCTGGCGTCCCGGGCTCGCCCGGGATTCCGAGCGATCGATCCGATCGAGTGCGACCTGCGGTGGTGGGGGCTTCTGCTGGAGCGGAGCGTGCTCCGCGGTGCGGCGGAGGGGCTCCGCCGATTCGAGCAGACCGTCGGGCGACGGATCGAGCATCTGCCGCGATCCCGCATGGCCTCGGCGCTGCGTCTTGTTCTCGAGGCGGTCGCCGACGCGGTGAAGGGATTCGATCCGACCCGACGGGCCGCGCAGCACACGATCGACCGGACGGTCGCGCTCGGAGTCGGGCGTCGGCTGGCCCGCGAGCCCGAGTGGGGGCCGGTGACCGGTGCCCTCGCTCGCGGTGGGCTGGAGGATCGGGCCGCCATCGACACGCTTGCTCTGATTCCCGAGCCGGCTCGCCGCCTGCTCGCGGTGGAACGGTGGTGGCGGATGACACCTGCCTCGCGGAGGGACGCCGTTCTGGCGACCGACGGCGGGGTCACGATGTCGATCCGATTCGGCCTGGAACCTCGCGGCCGTCCCCGCACGCTGCTGGAGACCGGTCGCCGCCGCGGCATCGCGCCGACCAGACTCGTGGCCGATCTCGACGACGCGATCCGGACCGTCCGCCGCCACGCGGTGGGCTGAGCCGCCTGGAATCCCGATCGTCCGATCCTTGCCGGTTCGTCCTCCCGAAGAACGACCAACGCCGCGAGACGAGCTCGCGGCGTTGGTGATTCGTGGAGATGGGCCGCCGGATGGCGGGGGGCGTCAGCGCTTCGAGAACTGGAAGCGGCGACGGGCGCCCGGCTGGCCGTACTTCTTCCGCTCGACCTTGCGGGCGTCGCGGGTGAGGTAGTTGTGCTCGCGAAGGATGGGCTCGAGGTTCGGGTCGAACTCTCGAAGGGCTCGACCGAGGCCGAGGATGATGGCACCGGCCTGGCCCATGAAGCCGCCGCCGTCGCAGTTGACGAAGATGTCGACCTTGCCTTCGGTGTCGGTGTTCTTCAGGACGCCCATGATCGCGTCACGATCCCGCATCTCGTTGAAGTACTCGGCGAGGGGCTTCGACTTCACGCGACCGCGGATCTGGAACTCGCCGGTGCCCGCCTTGAGGCGGACGCGGGCGACGGCGGTCTTGCGACGACCGGTGCCGCGGTACCAGCCATGGGCATCGGGGCCGCGGCTCTCGCGGACGGGCGCGACCTCGGTGGCGGTCGATGCGATGTCGCCGAGCGAGACCTCGGTGGCGGTCGATTCGGCGGTGTCGGTGTGCTCAAGCATGAACGGTGGGATCCGAAGGGTCGGTCTTGAGAGGGCGGCGAGCGAGGAAGGCGGGTCAGGCGATCTCGAGGACCTGCGGGGCCTGCGCCTGATGCGGATGCTCCGCGCCGGCGTAGACCTTCAGGCGGGAGGCCATGCGGCGGCCGAGCGGACCGCTCGGAAGCATGCGGGTCACGGCTTCGCGGACCACGCGGCATGGATCCTTCTCGAGGACGGTGCGGTAGGACTCGACCTTCTGGCCGCCCGGGTAGCCGCTGTAGCGACGGAGCGACTTGGTGTCGAGCTTGCTGCCGGTCAGGACGATCTTCGCCGCGTTGGTGATGACGACGACATCGCCGCTGAGAACGTGCGGCGTCCAGGTCGGGCGGTGCTTGCCCATGAGGACGGTGGCGATCTCGGTGGCGAAACGGCCGAGGATGCGGCCGTCGGCGTCGAAGTGATGCCAGGTCGCTTCGATCTCACCGGGCTTCGCGTGGTAGGTCTGGCGGGGCATGGACGGGGCCCGTTCCTGAGGGGGTGGTGATGAACGATCGGCGGTCCGTCCGATGAGCCTTGGGACGTCGAGAGTCCGCAGGCGCACCGGTCTCTCTGGACCGGACGAGAATCGCCCAGAATAGCCGTCTCCCCGGCCCTGTCAAGATCCCGGCCCCGCCCTCGGGGGGGCGAGTGTGGGAAAAGCCCATGACGACGTCCGAAACCCCGTTCCCCGCCCCCGAGTCGAGCCCCGAACCTCGCCCCGATTCCGAGCCGCCCGCGGGCTCCCGATCCGGCGGAGGGCTCGACGGGGTGATGGCCGGGGTGGCGTGGATCGCGATCCTGCTGGCGGCGTCACTCTGGATGATGAAGCCGTCGCTGCTGGCCGAATCGGACGAGACGATGGGCGAGCCCGAGGTCCCCGCGGGGCGTCTGGTCGGTGCCCAGGACCAGCTCGCCGGACGGATGACCCTCGGGCTCGACCGCATGCTTCCTTCCGCGGGCGGACCGGATCAGGCGGCCATGCTCGCCCAGGGCTCGACCGCCCAGCGAATCGCCCACGCGATTCTCGAGGCGGGCATCCGCGGGCCCGAGTCGGCCCGCAGGGAGCTCGACGACCTCCCCGCCGATCCGGTGGCGGACCTGCTGGTCCCGACGGTTCGGGCCGCGATCGACGCCGCGGACGACGGGCCGCCGCTCTCGGCGGAGCAGCAGGATGACCTCGAGACCCGGCTCGGGTGGTTCGGCACGCTCGCCTCGGCGCTCGACGATCCGCAGGCCGTGGACGACCTCGCGATCGAGGCCCGATCGACGCTCTTCTGGCTGCTCGGGCTGGTCGCCCTCTTCCTGGTGGCGGGCCTGGGCGGCGTGGTCGGGCTCGTCATCCTGATCGTGATGCTCGCGACGGGGGCGAGGTCGTTCCGGATCCCGGTGGTCGAGCGGCACGGGCTCTACGCCGAGACCTTCGCGATCTGGCTGCTCGCCATGCTCGTCCTTCAGATCGCGGCAGGCCTGCTGGCGACCGAGTCCACGGTGCTGATCGCGAGCGTGCTGGCGTTCTTCGCGAGCCTGTCCGTGCTCGCCTGGCCGGTGGTTCGCGGTCGAGCGTGGTCCGAGGTCCGGGCCGATCTCGGGCTCGTCCGACCTCGGATGGCGGACCTGCCGTCCGGGATCGCCACCTGGTCGATGGCGATTCCGTTCCTGGCGGTGGGCGTGGTGCTGACCCTGATCCTCACCGTGCTGGTCCAGTTCCTCAGCGGCGAGGCGCCGCAGCCGTCGCATCCGGCCACCGAGGCGGCGGTGGGCGCCGGGGCGTGGCAGATCGTGCAGTTGTTCCTGCTGGCATCGGTGGCGGCACCGATCGTCGAGGAGACCTTCTTCCGCGGCGTGCTCCTCACGCACCTGCGGGGGGCGACCCGCCGTTGGAACCAGTGGCTGTCGTTCGGGCTCGCCGCGATCGTGAGCAGCGTGATCTTCGCGGCGATCCACCCCCAGGGGCTCGTCTTCATCCCCCCTCTGGCGGGGCTGGCGATGGGATTCTGCGTGGGGCGGGCGTGGCAGGGGAGCCTGATCCCCTCGATGGTCGCCCACGGGGTCAGCAATGCCCTCGTCATGGGGCTGAATGTCATTCTCTTCGCCTGAGTCGTGTCTGACGGCGATCCGTCAGACACGACCTCGGAGGCGATTCTCCCCCGATCGGCGATCTCCCGACTTGGATCGCGACGCCCCGGGGGTACACTCGTCGTCTCGTCCGGGTGCTGCGGGTCCGGAACGACCGAGGAGATGCCTCATGCCGAACCTGCGATCGACGACGGTCAGCCTGCGGGGATCATGCCCGCGGGTCGCGTGTCTGGCGGGGCTGCTCCTGCTCACCGGCGGCGGCGTGGCGGCGGACACGCCGGAAGCCCGGCCCGACACGCCGGTCACCCGGTCGACGCCCCATCCGCTTCGCGACGGCTCCCGCGCCGAGGCCCTCGCGTTCTTCCAGAAGTTGGTCGAGCGGTACCGCTCGCTGCAGCGGTACAGCGAGGAGGCCGAGGTCGAGCAGGTCACCGACGATCCCGCGACCGACGCACCGCCGATCCGAACCCGATCGCGGGTGCGGGCCGACGTGGATGATCGGAGCCTGACCGTCGAGACCTCATCGCTCGCCGGCATGGTGTCGGAGACCCTTCGTCCCGACGACGACGGGGCCAGCGATGCCGAGCTCTGGATGCTGCCGCACCTTCGGCTGCGATTCGACGAGAAGCCGCTCGAGTCGTTCCGGCCGGCGGTCCGCACCCCGTTCCGAGCGTCCGAACTCGATCGCGTCCGCGTCGACGACCGGGAACTCGTCCGAGTCGAGCTGCTTTCCGGCGAGACCGGCGCCCCCGACGCTCGCTTCAGCCTCTACGTCGATCCCGACCGGATGCTCGTCGAGCGGGTGGAGGGCGATGAATGGCTGCCCGGCGGCCTGCGGCACCGCACGACGGTTCGCATCGATTCGCAGGAGGTTCACGAACTCCGCGGCGAGCCGATGCCCGTCGTCGAGGAGGCCGAGCCGCCGCAGACCGCGTCGCCCGAGGGTGAGCCGAACGCGGAGGTCGTCGCCCCCGCGACGAACGCTGGTCTCGGGGTGTCGCTGATCGGGTGAGGCCCGCGGTCCGCCACCGACGCGTCTTCCAGAACAACCGACTCCGTGAACGACCGCGGCCGGCGTGCTCAGCCGGCCAGCGTCGGCATCTGCGAATCGTCCGGATCGAGGCGACCGGCATCGTCCGGGGTGTCGGCCCAGGGGAGGCTGATCCGCAGCGTCGTCCCGCGGTCGGACGACGAGATGGTCGCGGTCCCCCCGGCGAGTCGGACGCCTCGCTGGATCGCCCGCAGACCAAGGCCGCGTCCGCCGCCCTTGGTCGAGACGAACGTCGAGCCGAGGCGGGGCAGGATCGATGGAGGGATGCCCGGACCGTCGTCACGGAGCACGACGACCACACGGCGAGCGTCGAGGTCGTCGCGGATCTCCGCGTGGATCGAGGCGACCTCGCCGAGGACCGCGTCCTCGGCGTTGCTGACGAACTCGTCCACGATGAAGGCGGCCAGATCCGGATCGATCGCCACCGGATGCGTCTCATGCAGCAGAAGCGAGGCGACCGTCATCGTGCCGGTGCGGCGTCGATCCTCGAGCCGTCTGCGGATCGCGTCGCCGGGATCGATCGGCCGCCAGCGAGCGCCGGGGGTGGAGGTGAGATGCTTCACCCGCGATACTCGGCGGGCGGCCTGCTCGCACGATCGCTCGATGTCCTCGAGCACCCGTCCGACCGAGGTGTCGTGGCTCGACTCCCGGGCCAGCGACGCCACGCCCCCGACCGCCATCGCGAGCGAGTTCACGTCGTGGACATGAGCGGTGGCGAGGGAGCGCAGCTCCTCGCGGCTCCGGCGCCGCCGGGCCTGCTCGCGGAGATGCCGGTCGTGGAGGTCCATGATCGCGAGGGTGAAGCCGCGAGCGTGCTGGCGTTCATCTCGCAGCGGGGTGCACACGCAGAGATGCGGAATCACGCCGCCGTCCCGGGCGAGCAGGAATTCCGCCTGGCGGTCGCCGCTCATGAGCAGGTTGGCGACGAGCGCCTGCACCGCGGCGGCGTTCTCCGGTCCGAACCACTCGCTGATCGTGCGGGTGCCGCCGGTGTCGGGTGTGGAGCCGAGACGGCGAGCGGCGTCGTTGGCGTAGACGACCCGGCCGTCGGTCGCGACGCGAAGGATCGCGGCCCCGGTCGCCTCGACGAGGGTGCGGATCTCGTCGTGTCGGTCGGAGAGTCGGAGTCGATCGCGGAAGCGACTCTCCATCGTCGAGGCGAAGAGCACCGCGATCATGAACGCGGGGGTGAGCGACATCAGCTCGATGCCGGGGGTCAGCTCGGCGGACCGCGTGGAAGCCAGCGATGTGCCGGTGGTCACCACGGTGAGCAGGAGCATGCCGAAACCGGTCGCCATCCATCCCGACGCGAGTGCGAGCCCGCCGAGCACGCCGACGGCGAGCACGCTCGAGATCGCGAGCAGCGAGGCGGGGTTGGTGTTCTCGATGAGCAGGATCAGCCCGATCGGCACGAGCAGGCTCACGCCGGCCATGGGGAGCAGTGGATATCGGCAGTGGCATCGGTAGGTCTGGGCGGCGCTGCGGGTCGGCAGCATCGAGACGACGATCGGCGTCCCCGCCAGGATCCCGCTGAAGCAGGCGATCGCCAGTTGACCGGCGATCGGTCCGGTCACCACCGAGACGTCCGAGGGCGACCCGACGCGGACCAGCAGGAGATGCAGCCCGACCACCGGCAGGATCGCGAGCGGCATCGCCACGCCGACCAGTCGCATGGCGTCGGGAAGTTCGACCCGCCCGCCCGCGATGCGGAGTCGGGCTCGTCCGAGGCTCGTCAGCAGCAGGGAGAGTCCCGCCGCCTCGACCGCGGGCTCGAGGATGAGCAGGCCGAGGGCGTGGGCGGGTGGTCGGCCCTCGATGAGCCCGGGGGCCAGGGATCCGAGGATGCCGATCGCGGTGCCGAGACAGATCGGCCAGACCATCCGCCAGCGACCCCAGATGACCAGTCCTGCGGCCACCCCGAGATGCAGCAGCGGGAAGGTGGCGTGGGGGTATGCCCGGTGAAGCCCGGACTCGACCCCGACCAGCGTCGCCATGACCAGGGCGATCAGGGCCACGCCGGTGGGGCGGCGCAGAATCGATGCGTCTCTTTGATCCATCGGGAAGCCTCAGTCCTTCGGTCCTGCCTGCGGCGCCGTGACGCCCCTCTCGAACCCGGCGACGGGCCGTCCCGTGGAGGGGCGGGGGCCGCTGGATTCGTCTCCAGAGGTGGACAAGACCCCGGCGAAGCGATCGTTTCGCCGGGGACTCCGCGAAGGTGTCGAATTCCCTCGGGGCTCCGCTCCGCGGATTCCTCAGTGCAGCTCGACGGTCCAGTACGCCTCGTCGAGGAAGGCCTTCCACGAGTCGTACTTGCCGGATCCGAGTCGGATCGTGATCGCGGGGTTCCGCTTCGGCTGGACCGGCTCGCGGATCAGTCGCATCCCGGCCTGCGTCGGGGTCCGGCCGCCCTTGCGGGCATTGCACTTCACGCAGGCACAGACGAGATTGGTCCACGTCTCGCCGCCGCCCTGCACGCGGGGCAGGACGTGATCGAGGGTGAGTTCGCGGGTGGAGAAGTGGCGGCCGCAGTACTGGCAGCGACTGTCGTCGCGGGCGTAGATGTTGCGGCGGTTGAGCTTGATCGTGCGGCGGGGACGCCGGTCGTAGTCGAACAGCCGGATGATCCGAGGCACCGCGATCGTGAATCGCGTGGTGCGGACCCAGTCGTGCCGTTCGGGCTCGAACTCCCGCTGGAGTTCGGCGATGTCCGCCCAGGTCTCGAAGTCGTAGTTCCGATAGGCACCGTCCTCGACGGCGATGACCTCGGCGATGTCCTTCGCCAGCAGGGTGAACGCCCGTCGGGCATCGATCACCCGGATCGCGGCGTAGACGCGGTTGAGGACCAGCACCTTGGCGTCGAGACCGCCACCGTGAGCGGTCGAACCCGCTGGGTCGGGCTCCGGACTGGAATCGAGGCCGGCGGGGAGGGCGATCGTCATCCTGACGCGTCTCCGGGGGGCGGGATCGGTCAACGCCGATCGACCCGAGGTCGGTGGCGCCGCCCGACACGCCACGGGCGGCTGTCAGCGGTTCGGTCGGCTCCGCCGACCTCAGAGGAGCTTACCCCTCGAATCCGGGATGTCAGGAGGAATCTCGTGAAGAGGTGGTGAAGAGGGGGGGATGGGGAATGGAGAACGGGGGACGGGGCACGGGGGCCGTTGCCGAACGCGTCAGCCCCGCTCCCGCCACGCCGTCGCGGTCGCCGCATCCGCCGGGGACGACACGACCCAGGCGTCGTCACGCAGTCGCGTCAGGGCGGCCTCGACCACCTCGGCCCGCGGAAGCACGCCCTCGCCGAGTGGGCAGGGGTGCAGGCGTTCGGAGTCTTCGTCGGCGTTCACCGCGGGGCGAGCGTCGTGCAGGAGCAGCAGGTCCGCGCGGGGGACCATGAAGTCGAGGATCCGCGTGAAGTGGTCCTCGGCGTCCGGGAGCATGTCGGGCAGGAGCAGGTCGGCGGGGGAGAGGGCGAGGCCGAACGGCTCGCCTTCGCGGCGACGCAGGAAGTCGAGCGTTCCCTGCGGATCGCTCAGGACGTGGCGGGCGTGCGGTCGGAAGCAGAGCCGCCGTCCACTCGCGGCGAGGGCGTCGCGGATGCCGTCGCAGAACGCCTCGAACCGTTCGTGACCCTCCGCCATCCACGTACGAGGTTCGTCGGCGAAGAGGGCGTCCGGGCCCTCGGCGAGCGTCCCGCTCCACGCGACCATCAGGTCGCCGGGGAGATCAAGCGGCATCACCCAGTCGTCGGCGAGCGGATTGCCGGGAAGGATCGTGGCGATCGCGCCACCGGCGAGTCCCTGCGGCACGACGAGATCGAACACCGCATCGGGCACGCCGACGGCTCGGGCGGTCGCGGTGTCGAGGATGGTGGCGGAACGCATGGCCTACTCCTACCACGACGACCACCACGGCCGCGTCAGCGGCCCCGGTACACGCACGAACTCGTGCAGGTCTCGTGCACGTGGATCTCGCTCAGCATCGGCAGGTCCTTCGCGAGCCGATCCCAGACCCACTTCGCGAGCATCTCGCTGGTCGGATTCTCGAGTCCCTCGATGTCGTTGAGGCAGCGATGATCGAGGGCCTCCTCGATCGGCTTGATCGCCGCCTTGATGACGCCGAAGTCCACGAGATACCCCGCCTCCTCGGGCACGTCCCCCTCGACGACGACGTCGACGCGGAAGGAGTGCCCGTGGAGGCGGCGGCACTTGTGGTCCTCGGGGAAGGTCGGCAGCCAGTGTGCCGACTCGAACCCGAAGGATTTTCGAAGCGAGACGCGCATCGGGCGACGATCAGCCCTGGCCTTCGCCAACCCACTTCAGGCCGCGACGGCGGTCGCGGAGGCGGCGGCTCTTGCCGATGCGGTCGCGGAGGTAGTAGAGCTTCGCACGACGGGCGTCACCGCGGCGCACGACCTCGATCTTCGCGATGCGGGGGCTGTGCAGCGGGAAGATTCGTTCCACGCCCTCGTTCGCCACGATGCGGCGGACGGTGATGGTGCGGTTGATGCCGCGGCCCTTCATCCCGATGAGGACGCCCTGGAAGATCTGCACCCGCTCCTTGTCGCCTTCGACGATGAGGTAGTGCACATCCACGGTGTCGCCGATGGCGATGTCGGTGAGCTGGTCCTCGGCCTTGAGCTGGCCGGCCACGACGGATTCCACGAACTCGGTGCGGTTCATGATGCTGAGACTCCCGGGCCGTCGCCCGAATGTTCCCCTGAAGCGGGTTTTCCGCCGTCGGGTTGCCGCGACTTGGGTCGGTCCGATCCGCCCAGGGGTCGCGGTGATTCGAGAAGGTCGGGACGGCGCCGTCGCGTCCGATCGACCGATTCTTCATGTCGCCAGCGGGCGATCGCGCCGTGATCGCCGCTGAGCAGGATGTCCGGAACGCTCCGATCCATCCATTCCCGAGGCCGCGTGTAGTGCGGACAGTCGAGGAGGGGCCGACCCGCCTCGTCCCGGGTGCTGAAGGAGTCCTCCGCCGCGGAGTCCTCGTGTCCGAGGACGCCGGGAAGAAGCCGGACGGTCGCGTCGATCAGCGTCATCGCGGGCAGTTCACCGCCCGAGAGGACGAAGTCTCCGACCGAGATCTCGAGCGGTTCGAGGGCCTCGATGACCCGCTCGTCGATCCCCTCGTAGTGACCGGCGATCATCAGGAGACGATCGGCGGTCGCGAGGTCCTCGACCCGACGCTGGGTGAGTGGTTCGCCCTGCGGAGTGAGGAGCACGCGGCGAGTCGGACGAGCGTCCATCGCCTCGATCGCGTGCACCGCATCCCACAAGG
>JAUIHC010000556.1 GCA_030432455.1 Phycisphaerae bacterium
TCGTTCGGGTGGCGGGGCGACGTGGAGCTCGGGCGCCGACGCGACATTCTCGATGGCGATCGACTCGACCTCCGCGTTCGAGCGAAGCCTGGCGATCGTCGGTTCCAGATCATCGACCACCGCCCATGGCATTCGGAAGACCTGCCCCATCGAGATGCGGAGGCATCGCCGCAGCAGCGGGTCGCCGCATCGGGCGTCGAGAACGAGTCCGTCCAGTCCCAGAGCCGCGGCCGTGCGGAAGATGCCGCCGATGTTGTCCATCGAGGTGATGCCCGCGAGTCCTCCGAGAAGCAGCGGGCCCGTACCGGGGAGTTCCCGAAGAAGATCGTCGAGACGAGGTGGGGTTCGAGGCCTCCGTCCGATCGCGAGCGCTCCGGCGTGGAAGCGATAGCCGGTGGCCGCGGTGAGGATCTCCTCCGACGTCGTCAGAATCGGCACCCCGTCGGGAATCGTCCGCTCGAGCAGCCACGGCGCGATGGCGGGATCGACCACCAGCGCCTCGATCGGGAATCGTCCCGCGTGGACCGCATCGAGGAAGCGGGAGATCACCCGGGGCGACTCGACGATGAAGCGACCCTGGTCGCCGCGAAGGTCGCGGTCCCGGACCGCGCGGAAGGGATCCAGCCGGGGATCGTCGGCCTGGGTGATCGGGACGACGAGCCGATCCTCGGAACCGCTCACCTCGACTGGTCCGCCCGGATCTCGGCCTGAAGTCGCGTGGCCAGCGCCTCCAGCAGTCGATCGAGCGCCGCGAGCCGGGCATCCAGCTCCTCCGACACCCTCGCATCGACGACCGGCTCCCCGGAGGGGAGTGCATCCGCGAGCGTCGCGAGCATGTCCAGACGACGGGCGGCATCCTGCACATCCGCGACCGCATCCACGGTGTCCTCGATCGACTCGAGCAGCCGGCGTCGCGACACGCTCCGTCGATCGGGCGAGGTGGTGATGGCCTCCAGCGCGAGCGGCAGGACGCCGTCCAGCGCGAGGCGAAGCTGGCCGCCCGCGAGCACCATGCGGGCCAGGGTTCGCCGCAGGCTGTCGCCGGCCTCGGGTGCGAGCAGGGCGAGCCGCTGCGATGCCGCCTCGGCATCGAGCATCGCCGACTCGAAGTCGTCCCGCATCGACTCGATCGTCGGTCCCAGATCGTCGAGGTGGCGTTGCATCGCGGAGGCGTTGCGGCCGGCTTCGTCCGCTCGTCGCACGATCCGTTCGAGGATCGGCGACCAGCGGGAGATGCTCGTCTCGACGGACGCCCGCACGGTGTTCAGGTCATGCTGGAGGACGCCGACCAGAGGCGGCAGATCGAGGGCCTCCTCGACCATCGCCGCGAATCGGCGTGAGAGCGTGTGGAGTCGCTGCTGACCGGCGTCGAACCCCCCGATGATCGTCCGCTCGGCGTCGCTCGCGTCGAGGGTCAGCCTTCGGGCGGTGTCGGCGATGGCTCGGAGTCGCGGTGGCATCAGCACCCCGAACCGTTCGCCCGCATCCGCGATCGCCTCGATCCGCTCGCCGTTGCGGCGGCCGATCAGCACGCCGATGGCCCCCCCGGACGGCGGCGAGGTGTCGATCGCCAGCACGCGGGGGTCGTCGTCGGTGAAGAGCCGGTCGCGCGATCCCGGATCGGGGATGTCGAGCACGCCGTTGGTCCCGGCGATGCCGACGCTCCGCCGCACCACGGCGTCGCGGCCGAGCTCGATCGAACTGGGAAGCTCGAAGTCGATGCCGACGAGCGGACGACCGCGGGTGTCGGCACGGTTCTCCATGACCTCGACCGAGAGGATGTGGCCGACCGGATGACCCCCGACCAGC
Source organism: Phycisphaerae bacterium (assembly GCA_030432455.1). GTDB lineage: Bacteria > Planctomycetota > Phycisphaerae > Phycisphaerales > SM1A02. Next base: position 1,810 of record JAUIHC010000556.1, read on the forward strand.
ACGCGTCCGCCGGGTTCGATTCCGCGGGCACCCTCCTCGACCGGGATCGTCGCGGTCCACCGGCTCATCGCCGGTTCCTGCCACTGCGGGATCCGGGCGGCCAGAAGCCCCAGCCCGA
>JAUIHC010000557.1 GCA_030432455.1 Phycisphaerae bacterium
CGAGACGCCGCGGGGCTCGTGCAGCACCTCGTCGATCTCGCCGACGAAACGCCCGAGTCGCTGCGGCTCGAAGAGTGCAATCGCCTCGCGGGCGTAGAACTCGCAGAAGTCGATCGCCTCGCAGACATCGGCGTCGGCCTCACGCCACGGCTTGCCGCTCTCCTTGATGATGATGCCGGCGAGTTCATCGCGGCGGCGTCGCATGATCGCGGCGGCCTTCACGAGCATCGCCGAGCGCGTGCGGACCGGCGTGTCGCGCCAGGCGGGGAAGGCCGCGTGCGCGGTCGCGATCGCGCGGTCGGCGTCCTCGACGGTGCCGTCGTTGGCGACCGTCGGCACGGTCGCGTGCTCGATGGCGCGGGCGTACGCCTCGCGGACCTCGCGTTCGGCGAAGTCGCGCATCGGTTCGGTGAAGAACGGGCGGCCGTCGCCGACCTCGGGATCGTGGGCCGAGAGCGCGTGCCGCTCGGGGCCGGTCTGGATGCGGTCCACGCCCGGATCGCGGTCGAAGGACCGGTGCGGACTCGCGAGCAGGGTGCTCGCGTCGGCGTTGTCCATGAAGCCGGCCTTGAGCCACGACTCGTTGGAGGTGTTCTCAAGGAGGCGGCGCACGAGGTACGCCATCCCGGGGATCATCTCGCCGACCGGCACATACTCGCGGACGCGGAAACCCATCTCGCTCGCGGCCTGCTTCAGTTCCGGGGCCATGCCGTAGAGCATCTGGAGCTCGAGGGCGGGCTTCGGGAGGCCCTGCTTCTCGAGCTCGGCGATCGCGACCGCGATCGAGCGGGCGTTGTGCGATCCGAGGGCGAGCTTGACGCCGCCCTGCTCGGGGGTGCGGGGCGTGGCGCGGATGAACGCGGTCGCCATCCGCTCGAAACAGGCGTCACTGTCGCACTTGCGGCTCCAGACCGGGACGGGCCAGCCCATCTCCTCGGCGTGGATCGTCTCGTAGTCCCAGTACGCGCCCTTCACGAGTCTCACCGTCACCTGACGGCCGGTCCGCTGCGACCACTCGATGATCCGCCGGGCGTCGTCGTCGCCCGAGCGCAGGTACGCCTGCATCGCGAGCCCGGCGGTGAAGTCGATCTCCTCGCAGCACCGCATGAACAGTTCGAGGGTCAGGTCCTTGAGCGCGAACTGCTCCATGTCGAAGTTGACGAGCACGCCCTTCTCGCGGGCGCGTTCGAGGAGCGGTCGCAGCGCCTCGACGAGGCCGTCGATGGAACCGGCGGTGTCGATCGCGTCGGTGCGAGCGTGGAGCGAGGAGATCTTGATCGAGACGTTGGTCCGCGGGACGACGCCGAGGTGGTCGCGTTCGAGCCGCTCGTTCGCGGCCCAGCCGTTCACCGCGTCGGGAAGGTTCTCGATGAGGTCCATGTACTTCGCGCGGTACGCCTCGGCCTCGGCGTCGGAGACGCACGCCTCGCCGAGGAGATCGACGCTGAAGGCGAGGCCGCGCTTCCAGAGCTTCTCGAGGACGGGCAGGGCATCCTTCGCGTCGGTGCCTGCGATGAACTTCTCGGCCATGCCGGTGATCTGGCCGGCCATCGTCTTGGCGAACATCGACTTCGCGACGCCGCCCGCCTTGATCGCGAGGTCCATGCCCGGCGGAGGGGTGACGCCCGGCTGTGAGAGGTAGTCCACGAGGTGGTCGTGGATCTGCGCCGGGGTCCGGAGCATCGGGAACGCATCGACGAAGCGGAAGAGCTGGACCTTGAAGGCCTCGTCCTTCATCGCCCAGTCCATGAGCTTGTCCGACCAGAAGGCGGTGCTCAGAACGCCCGCCTTGCCGCTGCGGGCGAGGTCGAGGAACTCGGTGCCGATCTCGTGGATGCGGCGCTCGAGGGCGGGATCGGCGGGGTCGACAGGGCGACCGGCGTCCGGACGCAAGGCGGCGGGCGTGGCGACGACGGCGGCGGC